>DASVEC010000040.1:0-11547 GCA_036380755.1 Iamia sp.
CGGGCAGTACCCCCTGCTCACGAAGGACGACGAGGTGCGCCTGGCCCAGGCCATCGAGGCGGGCGCCGAGGCGCGCCAGTCCCTGGAGTCCGGCGACAAGGTCACCCCGGCCAAGAAGCGCGAGCTGCGCCGCACCGCCCGTGACGGCGAGCAGGCCGAGCGGACCTTCGTCCAGTCGAACCTCCGGCTGGTCGTGTCGATCGCCAAGAAGTACCAGGCCTCGGGCCTGCCGCTGCTGGACCTGATCCAGGAGGGCAACCTCGGCCTGATGCACGCGGTCGAGAAGTTCGACTGGCGCAAGGGCTTCAAGTTCTCGACCTACGCCACGTGGTGGATCCGTCAGGCCATCACCCGCGGCATCGCCAACACGGGTCGCACCATCCGCCTCCCCGTCCACGCCGGCGACACCCTGGCCCGGCTGCAGAAGGCCCGGGCCCGGCTCGAGCTCAAGCTCGGTCGCCCCGCCACCCTCGCCGAGCTGTCGGCCGAGGTGGAGATGCCCGAGGACAAGGTCACCGAGGCCCTTCGGTTCGCCGCCGAGCCACTGTCCCTCTCAGAGCCTCTGCGCGAGGACGGCGACGCCGAGCTGGGCGACGTGGTCGAGGACCGCTCGGCCGAGTCCCCCTTCGAGGTGGCCGCCACCGCGTTGCTCCCCGAGGAGATCAACCGGCTCCTGGCCCCGCTCGACGATCGCGAGCGCGAGATCCTCAAGCTGCGCTTCGGCCTCGACCGGGGCGAGCCCCGGACGCTCGAGGAGGTGGGCGAGCACTTCAACCTCACCCGCGAGCGCATCCGCCAGATCGAGGCCCGCGCCATGTCGAAGCTGCGCCACCCGTCGTCCGACACCGGCGCCCGCGACCTCCTCGCCGTCTAGCGCGCCACCCCTCCCACGAACGGCGGCGGAGGATGGTCACGATCGACGACGACGTCTTCGGGTTCGACGGATACCACTCGCACGAGAGTTTCGTCGTCACGGGGCGGTTCGCGCCCGACGATGCCCTGAGCGCCCTCGGGAAGGCCGCCGCCCGGTTCATGCTGGTGGACGAGGAGGGCACGGAGCACCCGGACGACGAGGACGTGATGACGGACCTGTACGACCGGGGCATCTACACCCCCAACTACGTGGCCACCCCGAGGCTGGAGGCCGACGGCATCCACTGCTACGTCGACTGCAAGGGGTCCATCGAGGAGCCGATGGCTGCGACCTTCCGACGGATCCTGCGCGAGGAGCTGTCCACGGCGGGCATCACCGATGCCGCCGTCCGGGTCGACGCCGTCTGATCCCGGTGTCGGACCTCGGTCCGGCCACCGTCAGGTGACGACCTCGGCGGCGTAGGCCGGTGAGAGGCGCAGCAGGGCGATCAGCACCTCGAGCGGGGCGCCGTCGTCCAGCAGGTCGGTCATCTGGGTGAAGGCCGCCTTGGGCGGGACGGTGCCGAACATCCCGAGGTGGACGAGCACCGTGTCGACCTGGGGAGCGAGGAAGGCCCGGCCCTCGGCCGACTCGGAGAAGCCGACCATCACCGAGCCCCGGCTCTTGGCTCCGCTGGAGACCTGCCCGGACCAGTAGGCGACCTCGTTCGGGGCGGGGTCGCGCTCGAGGACGTTCTGGTAGACGAGGGTGACGAAGGCCTGGTTCGAGAGTGATCCGTAGGTGTCCTTGAACTCCTTGGACTGGGCGAACTGGCCGGCGATGGTGTGGAGGCCCTTGCCGGCGGCGTTCTGGGCGACCCAGTAGTCGAGACCGGCGACGTCGGGGGCGCGCAGGAAGAAGGCCCAGTAGAGCCGGGTGACGGGGCCGCGCCGGCTCGACCACACCGGGCCGTGGGCCAGATCGGCGATCACCTCGTCGGACGAGACCTCGCCGTGGCGCAGGCGCGTCCGCCACTCGGTGGCCTCGGCCGTGGTCGGCGCCCGCCCGGCGAAGTCCTGGAACTGCTGCGCCACCAGCGCATCGAACGACGAGAAGGGCACGTGGGAGACGTCGATGTCGCGGACGAAGACGTCCCGCTTGAAGTTGGTGTCCTTGCGCACCAGGTCCGGGGCGACCGATCCGTAGGCCACCGCGGTCCCGTCGCCCGAGATGCCGGGATGGCCGTCGGTGTCGTAGCCGCTGGTGACGAGGGACTCGACCCGGCGGCTGGCCAGCGTGGTCAGACCCGTCTGCTGGTCGCGCACGAAGATGTCGGACTTGAAGCCGTTGCCGTCGAGCGGCCACAGGTTGGAGGCCGACGACTCGAAGGCCACGTAGCGGCCGTCGACCGAGAGCGCCGACCGGTACGACGACTGGTTCCCCTGCTCCTCGGTCGACGACACCGACACCCGGGTCTTGGTGCTCCCGCCGGTCGACACGTAGACGTCGTGGGAGGTGCCGTTGGCGTCGGGCTCCGACGGGTTCAGGTCGGTGGCCTGCGAGTTGAAGGCGTAGACGCTGCCGTTGCCGGAGATGGCCGGGTCGGTCGAGTGTCCGGCGGGGTAGGCGCCGTTGGGCTTCAGGCTCAGCGTGATCGTGGTGCCGGTCGAGATCGTGCGCAGGAAGACGTCGGTCGTGCCGTTGCCGTCGCCGGCGTGAACCTGGCCCTGCGACTCGAAGACCACCTTGTTGCCGTCGTCGGAGATCTGCGGGGCGGTCGAGCCGAAGCCGGTGATCTCGTTCTCGTCGGTCTTGACGCTGACCCGGATGGTGGTCCCGGTCTGGCGGTCACGGCGGAAGACGTCCTCCACGCCGTTGCCGTCGGCGACGAAGTTGTTGCCCTCGCTGGCGAAGACCACGTAGCGGCCGTCGAGCGAGATGTCGCAGCGGCCGTGGTTGACGATGCCGCTGCCGCCTCCGGGCTTCAGCGAGGACAGGCCGCCGGCCCCGATGCTGACGAGGCGGGTGGTGCCGGTCGACCGGTCACGGAGGTAGATCTGCCCGACGACGTTCTGCGGCAGGTTGGTCCCGTTCGACCAGAAGCCGACGAAGCGGAGGTCCCCACTCGCCCCGCAGAGGGTGCTCGACCCGGTGATCTGCTCCTCGGCGTCGGTGACGCTGACCCGCGTCGTGGTCCCCGCCAGCCGGTCGCGGACGTAGACGTCGCCCTGGCCGTTCGTGTCGGCCGGGTCGTAGGCGCCGATCCCGCTGAAGGCCACGAAGCGTCCCGTGGTGTCGACTGCGGGGGCGATCCACTCGGTGTCGGCCTTCACCTCGGCGCCGGTCGAGGTGACGCTCACGCGAGCCGTCACCTCCGTGGTCCCGGCCGCGCCCGCCGGCGCCGACCGGCCGGCGACCGCCAGGCCGAGACCGACGGCCAGGGCCGCGGCGGTGAGCCGTCGGAGACGTGTGTGATCGCCCATCGTGTCCATCCGATCCAGTGTCCGCTCGAACCGCCGACGCATGGCGCGGAAGATGGGCCGTCCCGGGACCACCGACCGGGATTTCCACGGCCAATGTGCGCTCTAGCGCTGGGTTCACCGGCCGACCGCTCGCCTTTCCCTGTGAGACAGCGGTTCGGCCGTGTCCTCTGCACTGCACCCGGGCGGCGCGTCTACGGTGCGCCGCCATGGGGGAGACACCTGCCGTCCACCGTCCGTTCACCTCGATCCTGGCCGTCGTGGTGCTCCTGCTCCTCGGGGTGGCCTGCTCCGACGACGGCGACGGCGCCCAGGCCCGGCCGGCGACCGAGGAGGAGGACAACGGCCCCGACGTCCAGCTCGGCACCTTCGAGGTGCTGACCTACAACGTGGCCGGGCTGCCGCAGGAGGTGTCCGAGGAGATGCCCTCGGTCAACATCCCGAAGATCAGCCCGCTGCTCGAGCCCTACGACGTCGTCCTCACCCAGGAGGACTTCGACTGGTGGCCGGCCGGCGGCCTGATCGACGCCAACGACCTCGACGCCCAGAACTACCACGAGCGTCTCCGCGCCGACACGACCCACGAGTTCGCCACGCCCGAGCACCCCGGTCCCGAGGCCGCCGGCATCGACCCCGCCGACCGGCCCACCATGGAGATCGGTGACGGCATCGGCATCCTCTCCCGGTTCCCCCTCGACGGCTTCGAGGTGCGCGCCTGGACCGGGTGCTTCGGCAGCCTCGACACGAGCGACGGCGGGGCCGCGGACTGCGCCTCGATCAAGGGCTTCCGCGTGGCGACCATGGACCTCGACGGCGCTCCCGTCGACGTGTACTCGCTCCACGGCGAGGCCGGTGGCACCGACGAGGACCAGGCGCTCCAGGCCGACGACTTCGCCGAGCTGGCCGCCTTCATCGCCGAGCACAGCGAGGGCCGGGCCGTCATCGTCGGCGGCGACACCAACCTCCACACCGATCCGTCGCACCCCGACGCCGAGGGCGAGGCCGACACCGAGATCTGGGACGCCTTCCTGGCCGAGGTCGGGCTCACCGACTCCTGCACGGAGACGGACTGCCGCGAGACGGGTCGGATCGACAAGGTCGCCTACCGCAGCAGCGACGACGTCACCCTGGCCGCCACCGAGTACGAGCTCCCCGAGGGCTTCGTCGACGAGGCCGGCGAGCAGCTCAGCGATCACGAGCCGGTGGCGGTCACCTTCAGCTGGGAGCCGGCCGCGGGCTGAGCGGTCCGACGGCCGGCCACCCAACGGGTCGGGGCCGTCGTGACTTGGACGGGCGTGGAGGAGGACTTCGAGGTCTGGTACCTGCGGGAGCACGGCCGGGTGGTGTCCACCGTGGCCGCCGTGACCGGCCGTCCCTCGATCGCCGGGGACTGCGCCGACGAGGCGTTCACCCGTGCCTGCGAGCGGTGGGCCCGCGTCCGGGGCATGGCCTCGCCCGGCGGATGGGTCACCACCGTGGCCCTGAACGAGGCCCGGCGCCGCCTGCGCCGCACGGGCCACGAGCGGCGGCTGCTCGTCTGGGTGGCGAGCACGGCACCGGTCGAGGCCCCGCCGCCGGCGTGGTCCCCCGAGGTCTGGGAGGCGCTGGCGGCCCTGCCGCCCCGCGAGCGGGAGGCCGTCGCCCTCCGCTACGTCGCCGACCTCCCCGTGGGCCAGATCGCCACGATCATGGGCGTCGCCCCCGGCACCGCGGCCTCGACCCTCCACTCGGCCCGGGCCCGTCTGGCCCGGGTCCTCGCCCCCGAGACCGCTGACGACGAGGAGAGCGCCGATGCCTGCTCTTGACGAGATGCTGGCCGACCTGGCCGCCCACCCACCGTCCGACCCCCCGCCGGTCGGCACGATCCAGGGCCGGGCCCGCCGCCGGGTCCGCCGCCGCCGGGCTCTGGCCGGCACCGCCGCCGCCGTCGTCCTGCTGGCCGTCGGCGTCGGCGTGGCGGCGCTGGTCACCGACGACCCTGACGACGAGGTCGTCGCCGACGGTGGCACCACCATCGACACCTCGGCGCCGACCACCGGCACCACCACTGCTCCGTCGACCCCGACCACGTCGATCCCGGTCGCCACGGACGAGCCGACCATGACGCTCGACCCCGCGTCGGGCTACGTGGACGGCACCGTGGTCGAGATGGCGCTGGACGAGCCGGCCACCGGTCCCGCCCTCGTCGCCCAGTGCGCCGCCGAGGCCGAGGCGCGGGGCGCTGGCCCCGACGTGCAGCCGTGGTGCACCAGCGCCGTCGAGATGCAGGCCGAGGCCCTCCAGCCCTTCTCCCTCAGGCGCACGATCGAGACGCCGGACGGCGTCGTCGACTGCGCCGAGGCCGTCGGCCGCTGCACCCTCGGCGTCCGGATCGGCGGGGCCGGTTCCTCCGACGACCGCTTCGCCCCGCTGGCCTTCCGCCCCGACCTGCCGGCCCCGGTCGAGCCCGCCGTCCTGGTCGACGGCGACGAGGGCACCGTCGGCGACGGCGACACCCGCTTGATCACGCTCCCCGGCGTCGAGACGGGCGACGTCGTCCGCGTGATGCAGTGCCGCCCGGCGTCGGACCCCGAGCAGGGCGACGAGGACGGCCTCGACTGCTCCTCGGCGCGGGGGCGGGAGATCACCGTGCAGGACGGACCCGAGACGCAGCTCGAGTTCACGGCCTTCCGAGAGGTCCTCGTGAACACCGCCACCGCGGGGCAGTGGGCGCCGGGCTGGGTCACGTGCGCGCCCTGCCGCCTCGCCGTGCGGATCGACGGCCGGCAGCGGGCGGTCGCCGTGCTGCCGCTGGTGATGGAGCCGACCGACGCGCCGATCCGCCCGACGATCGAGCTCGAGCCGGCCGGGCCCCACGCTCCGGGAGCGACCGTCGACGTCCGTGTCGCCGGCCTCCAGCCCTCGACGACCGCCGACATCTCGTGGTGCCTCGTCCTCCCGCCCCAGGGCGGGGGCGACTCGCCCTGCAACTACCCGGGCGACGGGGGCGCGGCGCAGGTCGCCGTCGGCGAGGACGGGACCGCCGAGCTGGCCGGGTTCACCCTCCCGCCCGACGGCGCCGTGCAGGGGGTGGACTGCCGATCCGCACCCGAGACGTGTGGCATCGGCATCCACGACCCCGGCTGGTTCACCTACCTGGCGATCGCGCCGCTGGACCTGAGCGGCTGACGACCCGGGGTGATCGGGTGGCGGGAGGCCATCGCACCGCCCGGCCGGTGGTGGAACCGGTCAGGCGGTGCGGTCGGCCCGGTCGAGGTGGGTGGCGTCGCCCAGGGCGCACAGCGACCAGATGTGGGCGCCGGCCAGGGGCTGGGTGCGGAGCACGGCCACCGAGGCGTGACCCATCACGAAGCGGTACCAGTCCCACGGCTCCTTCTCGACGCCGAGCAGGTGGGCGACCACCGTGCTGTTGGTGCCCCCGTGAGCCACGGCGACCACCCGGCCCGGGGCGTGGTCGTCGACGTGCCAGAGGGCGTGCTCGCCGGTGGGCTTCACCCCCATCGCCGCCAGCGTGTCGTCGAGCCCGCCGGCCACCCGGTCGTGGAAGTCCTGCATGGTCTCGGCTCCCGGCAGGCCGTCCCACCACTCCATCCGGGGTTTGGAGCGCTGCTGGGCGAAGGCTGCCTCCACGACCTCGATGGGCTGGTCGTCCCAGTCGTCGGGCATGCCCATCTCGACCAGCCACGGGTGGGTGACGGGGTCGAGCCCGACGGCCGCGGCGATGGGGGCGCACGTCTCCTGGGCCCGTCGGGCAGGGGAGACGAGGAGGACGTCGACCGGCCCGTCGGCCGGCTCCACCTCGGGGTCGGCGATGCGAGCGGCCACCCGGGCGGCCTGGGACCGGCCCCGCTCGGTCAGCTCGGGGTCGTTGCGGTTGCGGCCATCGACGACCCACAGGGGCTCGCCGTGGCGGACGAGGATCAGCTCCACGTCCCGACCGTAGCCATCGGGTGTGACAGTCCGACGGGGGAATCGCTCGTGCCGGAGGCCTGTTGGGCGGGCCATGGGATACACCGCAGCCCCCGACGGCTGGTGGCAGGACTTCCTCGCCGCCCTCCCCGCCCACACGGCCAAGCTGGCGGTGGTGCGCAAGGACGGCAGCCCTCACGTGGCGCCGGTGTGGATCGACGTCGACGGCGACGAGGTCGTGTTCACCACCTCGGCCGACACGCTGAAGGGCAAGGCCATCGGGCGCGACGGCCGGGTGAGCCTGTGCGTCGACGACGAGACCCCGCCGTTCAGCTTCGTCACCATCGCCGGCACCACCACGACCTCGACCGACCCCGACGAGCTGCTGCACTGGGCGACGCGGATCGCCGCCCGCTACATGGGCGAGGACCAGGCCGAGGCCTACGGCCGCCGCAACGCGGTGCCGCCCGAGATGGTCGTCCGGGTGACGCCCACCAAGGTCACCGCCGTGACCGGCGTGGCCGACTGAAGAAGGCGCCTCCTGCTCGACGGGGTGCCGACCGCTACGGTTGCGGGATGGCCAAGAAGCTCATCCTCCTCCTCATCGTCGCCGCTCTCGGGGGCATCGCCTTCAAGAAGCTCCGCGCCGTCTGACGATCCTCATCTCCGACCGAGGCGCCCGCGCCCCGGTGCCGACGGGCGCCGTGGGGGCGGGCGTCGCCGCGTCCGGATAGTCTCCGGCGGGGCGCCGGGCGGACGGTCGCCGGCCCGGGGAGGCGATCATGAGCAGGTTCATGGCCTGGTACGGCCTGTGGGTGTGGGTTGCGGTGATGGCGGTGTTCTTCGCCCTGTCGGCGATCCCGCCGGGCATCGCCCTCTACCGCCGGTCCTCCGAGACCCGGTTCGTGATCAGCCTGGTGGGCATCCCCATGGCGCTGACGGTCTACTTCGCTCTGACCCTGCCCGTCTGGGTGATCTGCTGGATCGTCGCCCTCGGGATCGCCATCTGGTCGCCGGGCCTTGAGTCGCGGGCGGAGACCAGGCGTCGCGAGGCCGCCGTCCTCCGGAGCATCGCCGACGGCACCCAGGGCCGGCGCGTCCCACCCGTCACCGCCCCGACGGTCATGGGAGACCTCGGCGGTGGCGTCCCCCGCGCCGCGTGGGGCGGGGGCCGGCCGTCGCCCTCGGGCGCGCCCGGTGAGCCGAGTCCGCCGCAGCCGACCGTCTAGCGGCGACGGATCCGCCGCGCCGCTGGTCGGCGCGCCGCCGGCCGGCGCGAGGGGATCCGGGTGGCCGTGCTGGTGACGGAGCGGGCGACCGGTCCGGCCCACTCGCGGACCAGCCGGGCCAGGCCGGCGGCTTGTTGCGCCGTGGACTGGACGCTGCGGTCCCTCCGCAGCCACACGTAGGCGGCGGCGCCGGCCGCGCCCGTGGCCAGCAGGCCACCGCCCACCGCCGCGGTCGGGCCCGGGCTCGGCATCGGCACCCGCTGGCGCAGGGGCACCTTGCGGGTGAACCAGCGCACCTCCCAGCCCCGATCGGCGGCCACCTTGGCCAGGTCCCGGTCGGGGTTCACCGCCACCGGGTGGCCCACCACCTCGAGCATGGGCACGTCGGTGATCGAGTCGGAGTACGAGTACGAGGCGGCCATGTCGATGCCCCGCTCGTCGGCGATCTCCCGCATGCGCTCGGCCTTGTGGGGCCCGTAGGCGTAGAAGTCGACGCCGCCGGTGTAGCGACCGCGGTCGTCGATGGCGGCCCGGGTGGCAATGGCCTCGTCGACGCCGAGGTGGCGGGCCAGGGGGAGCACGATCTCCTCGGGTGAGGCCGAGATGATGAACACCCGGCGCCCGGCGGCCTGGTGCTCGGCGATGAGGTCGACGGCCTCGTCGAACACGATCGGGTCGATGACCTCCTCGAGCGTCTCGGCGACGATGTCGCGCACGTGGGCCTGGTCCCATCCGGCGGTGAGGGCCAGCACCTTGGTGCGCATGCGGGCCATGCGCTCCTCGTCGGCGCCCAGGTAGAGGTAGACGAGCTGGCCGTAGAGGGCGCGGAGCAGCAGCCACCGGTTGAGCAGCCCGGCGCGGTAGAGCGGCCCGCCGAAGGCGACCATCGATGCCTTGGCGATGACCGTCTTGTCCAGGTCGAAGAAGGCGGCCTCCACCCGTCCACCCTACGAGGTGGGTTTCGGACCGTCCCCCGAGGGGGACGGTGGGCGCCCAGCTTCCCCCGCTCGATCCCTTCGATCTCCGCGCCATCTCGGCGCCCCGGGAGGCTCCCGTGCTCGTCACCTGTTGGTCGGTGAAGGGCGGTGTCGGCACCACGGTCGTGTCCGTCGCCCTCGCCACCACCCTCGCCCACGTCCACGCCCTCGACGGTGGTGCGCTGCTCGTCGACCTCGGGGGTGACGCTCCGGCCACGCTCGGTCTGCCCGACCCGCGCGACCCCGGGCTCACCGGGTGGACCGGTGCGGGAGCCGACGTCGCCGCCGACGCCCTCGCCCGCCTCGAGCTGGCGGTCGGGCCCGACCTGGCCCTGCTGCCCCGGGGTCGGGGCGCGCCGGGGCCCGCCGCCCGGCACGAGGTGCTGGCCCGCCTGCTGGCGGCCGAGGCCCGGCCGGTCGTCGTCGATGCCGGGGTGATCGGTCCCGACTCGCCGGCGTTGCCGCTCGTCGCCGAGGCCACCCGCTCGCTGCTCGTCATCCGGGCCTGCTACCTGGGGCTTCGTCGGGCCATCGACCTCCCCGTCCGGCCCTCGGGCGTTGTCCTCCTCCGCGAGCCGGGCCGCACCATGGGGCGCGACGACGTCGAGCACGTCGTCGGGGCGCCGATCGTGGCCGACATCCCGGGCGACACGTCGGTGGCGCGGGCCGTCGACGCCGGTGTGCTCGCCCGCCGCATCCCCCGGGCCCTGGCCCGGCCCCTCCGGGCGGCGGCGTGATCGTCGTCGCCCGTCCTCCCACGGCCGGCTCCACCGCGTCCGGCGCCGGCCCTCCTCCGTCGGACCTCGACGTCGAGGCCGAGGTCCACCGCCGGGTGCTGGCCGCCCCGTCGATCCCGGCGGCCGTCGCGCCGGGCGCGATCGAGACCCTGGTGCGCGACGTCGCCCCTCACCTCCCGCCCGATGCCGTGGTGGCGGTCGCCCGTCGTGTCCGGGCCCGGGCCACGGGGCTCGGCGTCATCGAGCCACTGCTGGCCGACCCCACCGTCACCGAGGTGATGGTGAACGGTCCCGGCCCGGTCTGGATCGAGCGGGCCGGCCATCTGGTCCGCACCGAGATCCGGGTCGATCGCCCGACGGTCGACCGGCTGGTCGCCCGGGTGCTGATGCCCACCGGCAGCCGGGCCGACCGGTCCCGGCCCCTGGCCGACGCCCGCCTGCCCGACGGCTCGCGGGTGCACGTGGTGGTGCCCCCGCTGGCGGTCGACGGGCCGTGCATCACCATCCGCCGGTTCGGGGCGCGGGCCGTCGGCCTCGACGAGGTGGCCGGTCCGGAGGTCGCCGACCTCCTCCGGGCCGCCGTCGCCGAGCGCCGGCAGATCCTCGTCAGCGGGGGCGCCGGGGCGGGGAAGACCACGCTGCTCAACGCCCTGGCCGGCCACATCGACCCCGACGAGCGCATCGTCACCGTCGAGGACGCGGCGGAGCTCCGGCTGCCGGGCCGCCACGTCGTCCGGCTCGAGGCCCGTCCCGCGTCGGTCGAGGGGGCCGGCGAGGTCTCGATCCGCGACCTGGTCCGGGCCGCCCTGCGGATGCGGCCCGATCGCATCGTCGTGGGCGAGGTCCGGGGTGCCGAGGCCCTCGACATGTTGCAGGCCATGAACACGGGTCACGACGGCTCGCTCAGCACCTGTCACGCCAGCTCGCCCACCGACGCCCTGCGGCGGCTGGAGACGATGGTCCTCACCGGAGCCGACCTGCCCCTGCGGGCCGTCCGGGAGCAGATCGCCAGCGCCGTCGACCTGGTGGTGCAGATCGCCCGCCGGGCCGACGGCTCCCGCCGGGTCGTCGCCGTGGCCGTGGTCGCGCCCGACCCCGACGCCGCCGTCCGCACCACCCCGGTGGCCGCCGGCCCCGAGGTGCTGGCCGCCCTCTCCCGCCCGTCCCGGGCTCCCGTGTCATGACCGCCCTGCTGGTGCTCGGCGCTGGTCTCGCCGCCCTCGCCTGTCTCGCCCGGGCCCGCGCCTCCACCTCGTCCTCTGCTCCCGCCTCCGTCCCGGCCGCCCGACCGGGTGCGGGCCTCGGGTCGGGGCGGGTGGCCGCATGGTGGGCCGGGGTGCTGGCCGATGGCGGGATCGAGGG
>DASVEC010000041.1:0-6738 GCA_036380755.1 Iamia sp.
GCGGTGGCGGGGCCGGGCGGGGTCTGCCCGCTGGGGATGTCGTAGCTCACCAACCGACCGTCGGGGGTGGCGGTGAGGAACGACGACAGCTGGGCCCGCCCCCGGACGGTGAACGGGCGCAGCAGGACGAACTCGGCCTCCTCCGCCCCGGGCAGCTGCACCTGCTGGTAGGTGGGCTCGATCCGGTGGCGCGACTCGTCGGCGTCCTCGGAGGGCTCCGTGGTGGTCGTCGTGGACGAGGACGGGGTGGTCGTCGTGCTGGAGACGTCGGTGGAGCTGGGTGCGACGGCGACGGTCCACCGCAGCCCGTCGTTGTTGAGGAAGGCGTCGGCGTCGGTGACGTGGTAGCGGCCCCAGAACCCGGTCTGCACCCGGAAGAGGTCCTCCGGGTAGCGGAAGTGGTCGACCAGCCCGGACGGGGCGTCGTCGAGCGACGCGAAGAGGTCGGGGAACGCCTGCCGGTAGGCCCGCACCAGCGGGTCCGTGTCGTCGATGACGTAGAAGGTGACGGTGCCGTCGTAGGCGTCGACCACGGCCTTCACCGAGTTGCGGGCGTAGTTGAAGGGCCGGCCCCGGAGGCCGCTGCCGGACGGCAGGTCGTCGTCGAACGTCGACCGCTGGGCGTTCGGGTAGCGGTCGGTGGTGGTGTAGGCGTCGATGACGTAGAGGATCCGGCCCTCGTCGTCGACGATCGGGTACGGGTCGGCGTCGAAGGCCAGGAAGGGTGCCAGCGCCTGGACCCGATCGCGCACGTCGCGCTCCATCAGGACCCGGCTGTTGGCCCGGATCGAGCCCGAGGTGAGGGGCTCGATCTCGCCGAAGCGGAGGGCGAAGGCGGCCCGGCGGAGGAAGCTGTCGAGGGGCACGCCGTCGCGGCCGGTGTAGCCGGGGGTGCTGCCGTCGGCCTCGCCGCCGCCCTCGTCCTCGTCGGACGACGAGCCCACGTTGATCTCGGCCCGGTCGGTGTCGATGATCTTGTAGCCGGACAGGTCCTCGCCGAAGTACATGCGGGGCTCGGTGATCTCCGGGAAGCCCTCGGCCGACTCGACGGGGATGTCGCGCACGGTGAAGTCGGGCTCGCCACTGTCGGTCTTGGCGTTGGACGGGGCCATCACCATGCCGTAGCCGTAGGTGTAGACGAGGCGACTCTGCTCCCAGCCGCTGCTGCCCGGGGGGAGGCTGCTGTCGTCGATGTTGCGCGACGCCACCATGACCTGACGGGTCTCACCGTCGACGGTGTAGCGGTCGACGTCGACGTCGGGGATGTCGAAGAAGTCGCGCAGCGCCTGGCGGTTCCCGAACGCGCGCTGGGTCTGGCTCGGATCCCAGAGCCGGATGTTCTGCACCGTCTCCTCGTTGGCCTCGAGCTGCTCGCCAGTCAGGTCGTAGGTGGCCTCGAAGGGCTGCTCGTCGATGCCGTCGAGGCCCATGGCCGCCCGGGTGGCCTTGATGTTGTTCTCGACGTAGGGGCGCTCGAGGGCCGACCGCTCGCCGTCGACCCGGAACCGCTGGACCAGGGCGGGCACGGCCTCGCCGGCCAGCACCGCCACGAGGGCCCAGATCCCGACCGCCATCACCGGCAGCACCCAGCCCTGCCGGCGGATGTTCACGAGGAACAAGACGGTGGCGAAGATCGAGATCAGCACCAGCAGGTCGATGGCCCGGAGCTGGACGTTGATGTCGGTGTAGGAGGCACCGTTGACCGGGCCGCGGCGGGAGAAGACCAGCTCGTAGCGGTCGAGCCAGTACTGGCCGGCCCGCACCAGGGCCAGGGCGGCGAGGAGCACCGAGACGTGGGCCTTCACCGCCGGACCGACCCGGTCCTGGGTGGCCTGGAGGCGGATGCCGCCGTTCAGGTAGTGGGCCACGACGGTGACGACGGTGACGACCACGAGGGCCGAGAACAGCCAGCCCACGGCGAAGCGCAGGAACGGCAGCTGGAAGACGTAGAAGCCGATGTCCTTGCCGAAGGTGGCGTCCTTCTCCCCGAACTCGACGTGGTTGCGCAGCAGGATCCAGTTGTTCCACTGGCTGGCCGTGCCGCCACCGGCGGCCAGGGCGATCAGGCCCGAGGTGGCACTGCGCACCACCGCGGCGCGGCGGCCGACCAGCTCCCGGTACTTGAGCACCAGCTCGTCCTCGCTCGAACCGCCGAAGCGGATGGTGCGCCCGCTCAGCCGCTCGGCGATGAGCAGGTTCGACCACATCAGGGCGAAGAAGAAGAGGGTGAAGACCGAGACCAGCAGCAGCTTCGTGCCCAGCACGCCCCGCCAGACGCTGGTGAGGTCGAGCGACTGGAACCACAGGTAGTCGGTGTAGAAGTGGGCGATCGTCCGCAGCGACGTGGCCACCACGAAGACGGCGACGAGGGCGACGACCAGGACGATCCGGCGCCGTCCCGCCGGGAACCGCAGGCGGCGCCCGCGGCGAGGCATGTCGGACGGGGGACGCATACCGGCGGCAGCCTACCGACGGCCCCCTGGCGGGGATGCGTCGGGCGCGACCCGCCCCCGGGCCGAGGGCCCGGGGGCGGGACGAGGGTCGGATCGCTCGTCGCTGTCGCTAGTTGCTGGCGGCGAAGACGACCGCACCGAGGATGAAGCCGACGATCATCCCGACGACGGCGACGGCGAGCGCCGGCTTGCCCAGCCGATCGCCCTTGCTGATGGCGATGCCGGCACAGATGATCCCGGCGGGTCCGAAGACGATCGGCAGGAAGATCACCGCGATCGCACCGAAGACGAAGCCGAGGACGGAGAGCACCCGCCCGGTGGAGGACGCCTGGGCCTGGGGGGCTTGGGTTTCGCTGGCGTAGGTCATGCCCCCGCCCCTGCCCACCCGTCCGGGACGTAACCGGTGTGGGAATTCCTGACGAGACCTACGCCGGGGTGGCCACCCGTTCGCCGACCACGAGGCAGCGGCAGCCGGGATGGGCCGGCGGGTGGGCGTGGCCGGTGGGGAAGGCCTCGCCCGAGGGCACGGCCCCGGCGAGGGCGTCGTCCTCGCAGTCGGGACAGGCCGGGGCGGTGGGGTCGGGCACCCAGCGCACCGGCGCCCCGGCCGGCCGCACCGCGACCTGGCCCTGGCCGAAGGCGGCCAGCACCATGTGGCGGGTGGCCTCCACCAGCCGGTCGGTCTTCCACTCCCGGTAGGTGGCCCGGAGCCGGTCGGACACGTCGTCGGCGTCCTCGACCCCGTCGAAGCAGCGCTCGACGCGGGGCCGGACCACGCCGGCCAGGCCCCGGGCCAGCTCGTCGGCCAGCGGGGCGATCGACACCGACGGCGGGAGCGAGGCACCCTCGAAGGCGGCGCCCTCCTCGGCCGCGGCGACGAGGTCCTCACTGACGGCGGCGGCGTAGGCGGCCAGCTGGTCGGCCGTCGGGAGGATGGCGTCGAGGTCGGCCCGACCCTTCTCGCGGCGCACGGCGTCGAGCACCGAGCCCTGCTCGTCGGCCAGCACCTTCTTGAGCCGCCGGGCGACCCGGGCCTCGATGGGCTCGACCGCGCCATCGCGCCGCTCGAGCAGGCTGAGCAGGGCCTCGTCGTCGAGCTCGTCGACCGCGGCGGGGACGACGGGGGGCTCGGCGGCCTCGTCGACGGTCTCGGCCGGGGTCTCGCCGTCGGGCTCCTCGACGGCCTCGTCGTCGGCCCGCGACGCCTTGAGCTTGGCGAAGAGCTCGTCGACGCCCTCGGCCGGCTCCTCGTGCTCATCGGCCTCGGCCTCGACCTCCGGCTCGGCGGCCGGCTCGGGCTCGGGTTCCGGCTCCGGCTCGGGCTCGGACGCCTCGGCCTCGGGCTCCTGCTCCTCGGCCTCGGGCTGGCCCCACAGGTCCTCGCCCGTGGGCGCCGCCGGCTCCGGCTCGACCTCGGGCTCGGCCTCGACCTCGGGCTCGGTCTCGTCCTCTTCCGAACCGGTGATCGGATCGGACGGGTCCCCGTCCGATGCGATCACGGGTTCGCTGAGGTCGACGACGACCTCGTCGCCCTCACCGTCACCCTCGCGCTCGCTCTCGCCATCGTCCTCGACCGGGGCGACGAGCGGCAGCCCGGCCGCCCGCGCCGCCGAGATCTGCGCCTCGAGCTGCTCGACGGTGGCCTCGGGCTGGGCATCGGCCCGCATCCGGGCCGCGTCCGCCGCGGTGCGGGCGTCGGGCAGAGCCCGCCGGAGACCGGCGGTGGCGGCGTCGATGGTGCGCTGGACGCCCTCGTAGGACTCGAGGAGCTGGTCGCGGGCGGCCTGGAGCTGATCGAGCTGCACCCGCGCCGCCTTCCGCCTCCGGGCCAGGTCGGCCAGCATCCGCTCGCGCACCCGCTGGGCCTCGGCCACCATCTCCCGCCCCTCGGCCTGGGCCGCGTCGCGGTCGTCGGTCGCCGACGCCCGGATGGCCGCGGCGTCGTCGCGGGCCATCTGGCGCAGCCCCTCCGCCTCGGTCTCGGCGGTGGCGATGATGGCCGCCGCGGCCTCCTC
Organism: Iamia sp.; assembly: GCA_036380755.1. Taxonomy (GTDB): domain Bacteria; phylum Actinomycetota; class Acidimicrobiia; order Acidimicrobiales; family Iamiaceae; genus Iamia. The sequence goes on from DASVEC010000041.1 coordinate 4,469, forward strand.
GGCCGCCGCGGTGCGCAGACCCAGGACCTCCTCGGCGTCGGCCCGGATGCGGGCGGCGTCGACCTCGGCGGCGTCGCGGATGGCGGTGGCCGCCACCTCGGCCTCGGCCTGGGCGGCGGCGGAGGCCTCGCGGACGGCCCGGGCGTCGGCGTCGGCCTCGGACCGGACGCGGGCGGCCTCGGCCTCGCTGGCGGCGGCGGTGGCCGCGGCGGCCTCGTCGGCGGCGGTGCGGGCGGCCTGGGCCTCGTCCCGAAGGCGAGCGGCGTCGGTCTCGGCCTCCCGGCGGGTCTGCCCCGCGGCCTCGGCCGCCTCCTTGAGCAAGCGGGCCACGCTCTCCTCGGCCCGCTCGCGGATCTCGGCCGCGGCCTTGTGGGCCGAGGTCAGGACCCGCGCCGTCTCCTCACCCAGCGCGGCGGTGAGCTGGTCCTCGTCGACCACGGGACGGTTCTCGGCCGCGGTGCGGAGCTCGGCGACGTCGGTGCGCGCCGTGTCCCGCTCGGCGGTCAGCCGGCCCACCACCTCGGCCAGCTGACCCAGGTACGCCTTGACCTCGTCGGGGTCGAAGCCCTTGCGGCGCACGGCGAACTCGCGGCTGGTGATGCTGGCCGCGCGGGGATCGGAGGGGGAGGACATCGCCCGCGATGCTACGACCGCGGCCCCGTCAGGTCGGGGCAATCAGCCACTGAGGGCGGTGCTGAGGCCGGTTCCGAGGCCACCGACCGCACCACCGAGACCGCCCACGATGCCACCGACCGCGCCACCCGCGGCCCCGCCCGCACCGCTGACCACACCGCCGACGCCACCGACCACACCGCCCACGCCGCCGACCACGCCGTCGATGACGCCACCGGCGCCCGGCACCACGTCGTCGACGCCGTCGGTCACGCCGTCCACCGCACCGCCGACCGCGCCCCCGACATCGTCGACCACCTCGGGCACGTTCGGCGTGGTGGGCACGGGGATGGAGGGCGGGAGGGGGACGCCGGGCACGGGGGGCACCGGGACGCCCGGGTCGCTGGGCCCACCCGAGCCGCCACCCCCGGGGTCCGGGACGGTGGTGCCGTTGCCCGGATCGGTCTCGCTCCCGGCGCCCCCGCCGGCGGCCGGCGTCTCGGTCGCGTCGGTGGAGGCCGGGTCGGCGCCACCATCGGTGCCCTCGGCCGCGACCGCGTCGTCATCGTCGGTGGCCGTCGGGGCCTGGAGGTCGACCGTGTCGAGCGCGGCCCGGAGGGTCGGCAGGACCTCGGACGACCGGGCGCCCTGGTCGAGGGCGGCGAGGCCCCACGGGGCGCCGTCGGCCTGGAAGTCGTCGGCCCGATCCCAGGCGGTGGTGAAGGAGCGATCGTCGACGGCGGTGGCGATGGCGGCCAGCACGAGGGCGGCGCCGCCGTCGTCGAGCTCGTCGAGCCGGTCGGCCAGCGCCCCGCCCGACGGCAGACCGGGCATGGCGTCGCGGAGGGTGGCGGGGTCGAGGAAGGCGTCGCGCTCGGCCGGGCCCAGGGAGGCCAGCAGCGGCGCGATCTGGGCGTCGATCACGAGGGCCTCGCCGAGGAACCGCCGGTCCCACGAGTCATCGGCCTCGTAGCGCAGGGGCAGCCCCTCGGGCCCCAGGGCACCGGGGGCGGCGACCTCGACCCGGCGGTAGCGGGCGACATCGGCCCGGCGACCGGCGGTGTCGACCGCCACCTCGCCGCGGTAGGTGCCCACGCCCAGCCCGATGCGCCGGTCGAGGCGGGCGGCCCCGTCGGTCGAGCCGGACGGGTCGATGCTGACGATGGTGTCGCCGGCCTCGATCTCGAGCGGGGTGGGGGCGATGGCCAGCAGCGCGCCGGTGACGAGACGGGGGGCGACGGCCATCTCCACCGTCGTTCCGTCACGGTCGTCGTGACGACCCCGGCCCTCGAGCCGCACGTCGCCGGCCATCTCGAACACGGCCCGGCCCTCGATCACCTCGACCTGGTCGCCGGGGCCCACGTCGACGCGGTCGTCGCGGATCGTGGTGGTGCCACCGCCGGCCTCGGTGACCACGGCGACCCCGTCGACGAGCACGCGGGCCTCGCCGGCCCCGGGACCGCTGCTCCCGACCGACGGCACCAGGGCGGCGGCGCCCAGGAGGGCCACGCCGGCGGGCACGAACCAGAACCGGCGCAAGCGGCCGCGGGCCGGCTCGGGGGCGGGGGTGGTGCCGTCCGGGCCGAGGGGCAGGCCGGGGCGGCCGTCAGCCGACTCGAGGAGGCCGACGCCGTCGGCCCGGTCGTCGCCGACCTCGG
>DASVEC010000042.1:0-3264 GCA_036380755.1 Iamia sp.
CGGATGGAGGTCGCCCGGCTCAACGTGCAGAATCTGGTGTTCCGCACGATCGAGATGTCGGCCGGCGGCCACAGCATGACCCTCGCCGAGGCCTCGGCCATGAAGCTCTACTCGGCCCGCGCCGCCACCGAGGTGGCCATGGAGGCCGTCCAGCTCTTCGGCGGCAATGGCTACATGAGCGAGTTCCGCGTCGAGCAGCTCGCCCGCGACGCCAAGGTCCTCCAGATCTACGCCGGCACCGACGAGATCCAGATCACCCACATCGCCAAGGACCTGCTGAGGCGCTAGTCGCCGGGGGCGGAGCCGGTGCCGCCGCAGATCTGCGGCTGACGCCGCCAGATATGAGCCGTGCCTTCTGGTCGGCCTCGCTGGCGCTCGGCCCTCGGGCCGGCACCGACGAGATCCAGATCACCCACATCGCCAAGGACCTGCTCCGCCGCTAGTCGGTGGTGCTCCAGGCCATCAGCCAGACGGTGGCCACCAGCAGGAGGGGGAGGACGAGGGCCCAGCGGAGGGCGGTGGCGTGGGCCAGGCCGCCGATGATGCCGGGCCCGCCGAGGTAGGCGCCGTAGCCGGCGGTGGTGACCACGGCGATGCCGTGCTCGCCCCGCAGGCGACCGGCGGCGGCGAAGGCCAGCGGCACGGCCGGGGCCAGCCCCGCCCCGACGACCACGAGCAGGAGCGGCACGGGCAGGGCCGCCGGGCTGAGCAGCGACAGGGCGAAGGCGATCGTCGCCGCGGCCACGCCGACCCGCACCAGCCGGGCCGACCCCCACGCCGCCGCCAGCCGATCCCCCGCCAGCCGCCCGGCCAGCCCGCCGGCCGACACGCCCGTCACGGCGAGGGCGCCGAGGAGCTTGCCGCCGTCGAGGTCCTCCCGCACCAGCACCCCGGCCCAGTCGAGCAGGGCCCCCTCGGCCAGGAACACGCACCCGCCGATGGCGGCGAGGGCCACCAGCCGGCCCCGCCGCGCCGGGACCCCCGTGGCCGAGGAGTCGTCGGACGGTGAGGAGGCCATGTGCTCGATGCGCCCGTCGGGCACGTGACGGGCCCACGCCGCAGCCACCGCCACGACGACCAGTCCGACCAGCACCAGGTGGACGTCGACGGGCAGGTCGGCCGCCACCGCCAGCGCCCCGAGACCGGCGCCCAGCAGGACACCCCCGCTCCAGCCGGCGTGGAGCCCGCTCAGCAGCGGCTCCTCGGCGTCGTGCTCGAGCTGGACGCCGGCGCCGTTCATCGAGACGTCGAGCACGCCGACGGCCAGGCCGAGGGCCAGCTCGGCGGCGGCCAGCGTGGCCCACGATCCGGCCAGGCCCGGCAGCACCACGCCCGCGCCCACGACGACCCACCCGCCGGTCACGACCCGCCGGGACCCGAACCGCCGGACCAGCAGACCGCCGATCCACGCTCCCAGCACGGCCCCGATCGACAGGCCCAGCAGGGCCGTCCCCAGGGCCCCCTCGGTCAGGTCGAGGTCGTCCTTGACGTCCGGGATCCGCGCCCCCCAGCTCCCGACCGCCAACCCCAGCACGGTGAATGCCCCCAGCACCGCCCGGTGCGCCGGTCCCTGGCGCACGCGAGGGGCGGCCGCGGTCGTCGTCACCGGCTCGACGCTACCGACGACGTGCCATGGGCCACCTGCCGACGACGTTCACGGACGGGGTCGATGGGTAGGGCCCCGGGGTTCGCAACCGAAGGAGCACCACATGAGTGGCAACGCCGACCAGGCCAAGGGCCGCGTCAAGGAGGCTGCCGGCAGCCTCACCGGCGACCGGGACCTCAAGAACGAGGGCAAGGTCGACCAGGCCTCCGGTGACATCAAGGAGAAGGTCACCGGCGCCATCGACAAGGTCAAGGAGAAGCTGACCGGCAAGTCGTCCTGACGCCACCGACGAGACGGAGCCCCGCCCACCAGGCGGGGCTCCGTCGCGTCACGGCAGGCGGAGGGCGAGCAGGTGGGAGACCTCGCCGCCCGAGACGGGCCACACGATGGTGTCGCCGACGGCGGCCGGCCAGCCGTTGACGGCGCCCCCGGCCTCGCGGCGCCAGACCTCCTCGCCGGTGGCGCGGTCGTGGGCCAGGAGCAGGCCGCCGTAGGTCGACGTGAGCACGAGGTCGCTGACGACCGTCGCCCCGCCCAGCGCGTCGCCGGGCAGGTCGACGGCCCACCGCTCCTCGCCGGTGGCCAGGTCGAGCGCCACCAGGGTGCTCGGGTGGGTGCCGAGCTGGGGCGCCAGGTTGAAGGTCTGCTCGGGCGAGTCGTAGGTCGACGCCGCGTTGACCACGGTGAAGAAGCCCACCCCGTCGGCGGCCGCGGGCGGCGTCTCGACCCCGCCCAGCACGCCGGGGAGGATCGTCGTGGGCTCGTCGAAGGTGGTGAGGTCGTCGTTCTCGTGCATCCCCACCTCCACCTCCCAGCGCACCTCGCCGGTGGCCGGGTCGTAGCCGAGGACGTGGCCGCCCTTGCCCGTGTGGACCAGGACCGGCTCGCCCGACGGATCCGACGTGAGGACGGTCAGCACCATGTCCCGGTCCCAGATGTCGTGGGCGAAGACCTGGTGCTTCCACGTGGTGGCGCCGGCCGCGTCGACGGCGAGAAGGCTGTTGGTGTCCTCGTTGTCACCGGGGCGGCTGGCACCGGCCGGGAAGCCGGGGGCGCCGGGGGAGGGCCACGGGTTCGACGTCCCCCAGTAGCTGGTGCCGGTCGCCGGGTCGACGGCCGGTGGGTACCAGGCACCGCCGCCGTGGTTGACCTCCGGGTTCCCCCAGAAGTCGTCGGGCACGGTCTCGACCTGCCACACGACGGCGCCGTCGGCGTGGTCGAGGGCGTAGAGCGTGCCCCGCGACCCCGCCGCCAGGGCCTGGGTCGCCACGAGGACGCACCCCCCGACCAGGGCCGGGGCCATGTCGACCTGGTTGCCCGGGGCGACGCCGAGGTCGCGCTCCCAGAGCACCGTGCCGTCGGCGGCGTCGTGGGCCACGACGGTGGTGGCGGTGGAGATGCCGTACACCGCGCCCCAGCCCACGGCCACGCCCGCGGGGCCGAAGATCCCGATCTCGCGCCGCTCGGACCAGACCTCGGTGCCGTCGGCGAGATCGACGACGTGGGTGCTGCCGTCGAGGGCGCCGACGTGGACCCGGCCGTCGACCACCACCGGGTTGGTCGTCAGGTTGCCAAAGGTGGCCTGGCCCGGGACGTCGTAGGTCCAGGCCTCCTCGAGATCGCCGATCGTGGTGGAGTCGATCGGGGAGTCGACGACG
>DASVEC010000043.1:0-7048 GCA_036380755.1 Iamia sp.
CTGTGGGTCCTCCCGCCGTTCCTGGCCATCACCTTGTCGATCGTGCTGCGCCTGTCGGCCCGGGTGAAGTCCACCGCCGCCGCCCAGCAGGCCTCCGGTCTGGTGACGCTGCCGCTGATCGGTCTCGCCTACGCCCAGGCCACCGGCTCGCTGTTCGGCGCGGCCACGCTCGGGCTGTTCATGGGCGCGATCGCCTGGGCCTTCGCCATCGTCTCGCTGAGCCGGGGCATGCAGAAGGTCCAGCGCTCCCGTCTCCTCGGCGTCGCCGACGGCATCTAGGCCGGTCGGGCCCGGCGCCCGGCTACCGTCTGTGACACACGGCACCGAAGGCGGCGCCGGCATGGGAGTGACGTGTCACACGGTCATCGTCGGGTCGCGGCCACAGTCGTGGCCCTCTGCACCCTCGCCGTCGGCGTGCCCGCGGCCGATGCCGCACCCCCGGTCGCGCGCGCCGCGGCGGTCGACTGCAACGACTGGCGCTACGGGCCCGCCGACGAGCCCGGCGCGCTGCCCGGCGAGTACGACCGCGACGACTACAAGCTCACGTCGCGGCGCGACCCGCAGGCGGCGCTGCACGGCTCGCCCCAGAACCACTGCGGGCAGAAGGGTGCCGCCGTCGACCTGGCGTGGGGGCTGAGCACCGGCTCTCCCGAGGTGCTCATCGCCGTCCTCGACTCCGGCATCCGCTGGCGCGACGCCGGCGCCATGGCCGACCTGGCCACCAAGACCCACATCAACCCGGGCGAGGCGGCGCCTCCGTGCATCGGCACCGAGCCCGACGGCGACTGCGACGGCGACGGCGTGCTCACCATCAGCGACTACGGGTCCGTCGCCGACCGCAACGGCAACGGCGTGGCCGACCCGCAGGACCTCATCCTCGACCCCGCCCGCAGCGACGGGGTCGACGACGACGGCGACGGCTACGTCGACAACATCTCGGGCTGGGACTTCCTCTACGGCGACAACGACCCGTTCGACACGGTCGACTACGGCCACGGCACCGGCGAGGCCATGGACTCCACGGCCGCGGCCGACGGCGCCGGGAACGTCGGCACCTGCCCCCGGTGCATGCACCTGCCGATCCGGGTCAGCGACTCGTTCATCGCCGACGGCGGCCGCTTCGCGGCCGGGGTGCTCTACGCCCTCGACGAGGGGGTCGACGTGGTCCAGGAGGCCCTCGGCGCCGTCACCAACCCCCGCCAGGCCCAGGAGGCGATCGACGCCGCCTACAGCCGCGGGGTCGTGGTGGTGGCGTCGATGGCCGACGAGGCCAGCAGCCACCCCAACCTGTCGTCGTCGTTGGAGCACACGATGGCGGTGAACTCGGTGACCGAGAAGACCATCGACCTGCTGGGCCCGGCGCCCATCGACGGCTACCTGGCCCTGAACGGCTGCACCAACTTCGGCGGGCACACGTTCGTCTCGGTGCCCTCGAGCGCCTGCTCGTCGGAGGCCACCGGCCTGTCGGCCGGCATGGTCGGCCTGGCCGAGAGCCACGCCCGCGAGGTGGGGCTCGACCCCCACCCGTCTCTCGCCGAGCTGGAGGGCCGCCAGGCCGGCGACGTCCTCACCGCCAACGAGGTCATGCAGCTGGTGCGGGCCAGCGCCGACGACATCGACTTCGCCACCCCGAACGCGGTCGACCCGGCCAACAACTTCGGCACGCCCACCGGCAACCCGCTGATCGACACCGTCCGCTACCCGACCCGCCCCGGCTGGGACGCCATCCACGGCTACGGGCGCATCAACGCCTACGAGCTGCTGCGCCTGATCGACGCCGAGGCGATCCCGCCCGAGGCCATGATCGACGGGCCCCGCTGGTTCGACCTGCTGCCCACGACGGGCCGGGTCCCCGTCACCGGCTCGGTCGCGGCGGAGCGGGCCGAGTCCTACGACTACCGGGTCGAGTGGGCCCCCGGCCGGCAGGGCCCGGCCCACCCCGGCACCGACACCTGGACGGTGATCGCCACCGAGGAGGGCCTGACCGCGCCCCGCTCGGGCACGCTGGCGTTCCTCGACCTGGCCCGGGTGGCCGCGGCGCTGCCCGACGACGGCACCGGGGCGCCCGTGGGCCCCGGCGGGCGGCCCGACGAGGAGCGCTTCGCCGTGCGGCTGCGCGTGGTGGTCACCGCCCACGGGGGCAGCGGCGACGGCCTCGTCGGCGAGATGCAGAAGCAGGTCGTCGTCCACGACGACCCCGACCTGGTCGACGGCTACCCGCCCCGGATCGACGACGTCGGGGCGGCGAGCGCCGGCTTCACCGACGTCGACGGCGACGACACCACCGAGCTGGTGCTCGGGACCGACGGTGGCGAGGTCCACGCCTGGCAGCCCGACGGGGACGAGGCCTCCGGCTTCCCGCTGCGCACCGGCGTGCCGTCGTGGTGGCCGTCGGACTCGCCCACCGCCGCGGCCGACGACATCGAGCCGTACCACAGCGCCGTCACCCTGGGCGGCCCCGCCATCGGCGACCTCGACGGCGACGAGAGCAACGAGATCGTCGTGGCCGATGCCGACGGCCGGGTGACCGTGTGGCACGACGGCGAGCGGACGGCCGAGATGGCGGTCGACCCCGACTACTCCCGCGACGACCGGGCCGCCCAGGACAGCCGCAACCGGACCAAGCCGGGCTTCCTGTCCGCCCCCGCGCTGGGCGACCTCGACGGCGACGGCGACCTCGAGATCGTGGCGGCCGCCCTCGACCGGCACGTCTACGCCTGGCACCACGACGGGACGGCCGTCGACGGCTTCCCGGTCCTGGTCGTCGACCCCGCCAAGGTGAGCGCGGTCGACCCCACGACCCACCGGGTCACCTTCGCCAGCGGGTCGGGGGTCGGCGAGGGCGGCGAGCTGGTGGCCACCCCGGCCCTGGCCGACCTCGACGGCGACGACCGCCCCGAGATCGTCATCGGGGGCCAGGAGCAGTACGTCGAGCCGCCCAACCTGGGCGACGGCGAGATCATCCAGCAGCTCCTGGCGGCGGCGGGCACCGCCGGCAACAGCCGGGTCTACGCCATCTCCCCGGACGGTGCCGAGGCGACGGCCTCACCCACCTCGCCGGTGCACCCCCACGCCCAGGCGTACCTGCCCGGATGGCCGGCCCGGGTGGCGATGGCCACCACCGGGCTGCTGCCGACCATCGGCGGCGGCGTGTCGATGCCGGCCGCCGTCAGCGACCTCCACCCGGCGGCCGGGCCCGAGGTCGTCGTGTCCTCGGGCGCCGGGCCCGTCTACGTGCTGGACGCCAGGGGCGACAGCGTCTACGGCACCGGCGCCAACGGGGGCGACCTGCCGCTGTACTGGTCGGCCGGCCTCGGGGCCACGGGTGAGTTCGGGCCGAACCGCACCAGCGACGACGTCGCCGCCACCTTCGCCGCCTTCGGCGGGCCGACCGTCGGCGATCTCGACGGCGACGGTGCGGCCGACGCCACCGCGACCACCGCCGGCCTGAGCCGGCTCGTCGACCTCCTCGCCCCCGACCTCCAGCTGCCCAACGACGACCAGCTGTCGATGTGGTCGGGCCGGAACCGCGAACCGTTCGCCGGCTCGCCCCAGGCCGTGCCGGACATGGCGTTCTTCGTCGCCCCCGCCGTCGCCGACCTCGACGGCGACGGCTCCCCCGAGAGCATCGCCGGCAACGGCGTCAACACCGTGAGCGCCTACGACCACACGGGGGCGGCCCCGTCGGGCTGGCCCAAGGTCACCGGCGGGTGGACGGTCGGGACCCCCGGCATCGGCGACTGGGACGGCGACGGCTCGCTCGAGGTGGCCCAGCCCCGCCGCGACGGCGTGCTGCTGGTCTGGACCACCGAGGACGGCACCGCCACCGACGGGGCCGCACCCTGGTCGCAGTGGGGCTGCGACGCCGCCCACACGGGCGCGTGCGTCGAGGCCGACGCCACGCTGGAGGGCGATGCCGCCTACGTCGATGCCGTGTACCGGCTGGTGCTGGGCCGGCCGGCGGAGGGCGCCGGGCTCGACTACTGGGTCGGCCGGCTGCAGGCCGGCTTCGGGCGGGGCCGCTTCGCGGCGTCGCTGCTGGCCCTGCCGGAGCCGCGGCGCCGCCTCTGCTCCGAGGCCTACGAGGCCATCCTGGACCGGCCCGGGGAGGCGGCCGGGCTCGACTGGTGCGTCGGGTTGCTGGCGGCCGGGAGCGACCTCACCGACGTGCGGATCACCCTCGCCAACTCGCCCGAGATGTGGGCCGCAGGTGGGTCGAACCCGACCGGCTACGTCGAGCTGCTCTACGAGAGGGGCCTGGGTCGGGCCGTCGACGCCCCGGCGCTCGCGTACTGGACCACCCGTCTCCTCGCCGTCGCCCGGGGCGTCCTCGACAGCGCCGAGGCCCAGGGCCGCCTCGTCGACGACCTCTACCGCACCATCCTCCTCCGCGACGCCGAGCCCGGCGGGCGGGCGTACTGGGTCGGGCGGCTCCGGTCCGGTGTCCGCGACCTCACCCTCCACGCCCAGCTCCTGGGCAGCCCCGAGTACTACGCCCGGGTGACGGGCTAGGCGCTCATCGCCGCGACGGCGGCGACGATCTCCTCGCTGGGCTGGAACGACAGGCCGGCCACGGCCCGGTGGATCCAGCCGACGGTTCCGTCCGGGGCGATGACGAAGACCGACCGGCGGTAGAACCCGAGCGGCCCGACGATGCCGTAGCGGAGCCCGACGACCTTGTCCTCGTCGGCCAGGAGCGGGAAGGCGAAGCCACCGTTCTCGGCCGCGAAGGCCCGGTGGCTCTCGACCGACTGCGGGCTCATGGCCAGGACCTGCGCCCCCACGTCGGCGAAGGCGGCGATCTCGTCGGTGTAGGTGACGAGCTGCTGGGTGCAGACGGGCGTGCCGTCACCCGGGTAGAAGACCAGGACCACGGGCTGGCCCCGGAGCGCCGACAGCGTCCAGGTGCGCTCCTCGCCGGCGTCGATGCCGGGCAGGGTGAAGTCGGGGGCCACGTCGCCCACCCTCAGGCCGGCGACCAGAGGAGTGGCCGTCTCGTTCACCCCACCTCCAGGGACGCGAACACGTCGTCGGCGATGTCGAAGTTGGCGTCGACGGCCTGGACGTCGTCGTGGTCCTCGAGGGCGTCGAGGAGGCTGAGGACCGCCTTGGCCGCCCCGGCGTCGTCCAGCGGCACCAGGTTGGCGGCCACCATGATCAGGTCCGACGACTCGACGGCGAAGCCGGCCTCCTCGAGCGCGGTGCGCACGGTGTGGAGATCGCTCGGCGGGGTGGTGACGCGCCAGACGTCGCCCTCGTCGGCGAGGTCCTCGGCTCCGGCGTCGAGGGCGGCCAGCATCAGCTCGTCCTCGTCGGCGGCCCGGTCGACCACGATCGTGCCCTTGCGCTCGAACTGCCAGGCGACGGCGCCGGGCTCGGCCAGCGACCCCCCGGCCCGGCTGAACATGGTGCGGATCTCCGACCCCGTGCGGTTGCGGTTGTCGGTGAGGACGTCGACGAGCATGGCCACGCCGTGGGGGCCGTAGCCCTCGTAGGTGACCTGCTCGTAGGTGACGCCCTCGAGCTCGCCCGTGCCCCGCTTGACGGCCCGGTCGATCGTGTCCAGCGGCACCGAGGCGTCCCGGGCCTTCTGGTACATGGTGCGCAGCGTCGGGTTGGAGTCGACGTCGCCGCCGCCTTGACGGGCGGCCAGCTCGACCTGGCGGATCAGCTTGGCGAAGAGCTTGCCGCGCCGGGCGTCGGTGGCGCCCTTCTTGTGCTTGATAGTGGCCCACTTCGAATGGCCGGACATCAGATCTCCTCGAGAAGCAGTCGGTGGAGCCGCAGGTCGTCGGTGAGCTCCGGGTGGAACGATGCCACGATCACCGGCCCCTGGCGGGCCAGGACGGGGCGGGAGCCGACCACGGCGAGCACGTCGACCCCGGGGCCAGCCTCCTCGATCACGGGCGCCCGGATGAAGACGGCGTGCAGGGGGACCTCGTCGCCGGCCACGGCCAGGTCGGCCTCGAAGGAGTCGACCTGGCGACCGAAGGCGTTGCGGCGCACGGCGATGTCGACGACGCCGAGGCTGCGCTGGTCGGGTCGGCCGTCGAGGATCTCGCGGGCCAGCAGGATCATCCCGGCGCAGGTGCCGAGGGCGGGCATGCCGTCGCCCAGACGCTCGACCAGGGGCTGGCGCAGGCCGCTGCTGTCGAGCAGCTTCGACATGGTGGTGGACTCGCCGCCGGGGAGCACCAGGCCCTCGACACCGGTCAGGTCGTCGGCGGTCCGGACCTCGACGGGCGTGGCCCCGAGCGCGGCGAGAGCGGCGATGTGCGGGCGGACGGCGCCCTGCAGGGCGAGGACGCCGACCTTCCGGCCCGCGCTCACCAACCCCGGTCGGCGAAGGTGGTCTCCAGCGAGCCGACCTCGAGGCCGGGCATGGCCGGGCCCAGACCCCGGGACACCTTGGCCAGGATCTCGGCCGAGCGGGAGTGCGTGGTGGCCTCGACGATGGCCTTGGCCCGGCGGGCCGGGTCGTCGGACTTGAAGATGCCCGAGCCGACGAAGGTGGCCTCGGCGCCCAGCTGCATCACCAGGGCGGCGTCGGCCGGGGTGGCGATGCCGCCGGCGCAGAACAGCGGCACGGGGAGCTGGCCGGTGCTGGCGACCTCCTGCACGAGCGGCAGCGGGGCCTGCAGCCGCTTGGCCCACTCGAACTGCTCGGCCGCGTCGGCCTGCGTGAGCTTGCGGATGTCACCCAGGATCGTGCGCAGGTGGCGGACGGCCTCGACGATGTTGCCGGTGCCGGCCTCGCCCTTGGAGCGGATCAGGCAGGCGCCCTCGGAGATGCGCCGCATGGCCTCGCCCAGGTTGGTGGCGCCGCACACGAAGGGGACGGTGAAGGCCCACTTGTCGATGTGGTGGGTCTCGTCGGCCGGGGTGAGGACCTCGGACTCGTCGACGAAGTCGACGCCCAGGGCCTCGAGGATCTGGGCCTCGACGAAGTGGCCGATGCGGGCCTTGGCCATCACCGGGATCGTGACGGTGGCCTTGATGCCCTCGATCATGTCGGGGTCGGACATGCGGGCCACGCCGCCCTGCACCC
>DASVEC010000044.1:0-2181 GCA_036380755.1 Iamia sp.
GGGGTGAGGTAGGCGTTGGCGTGGACGGGGTGGCCGATCTCGGCGCTGAGGGCGGTGCAGAGGGCCGAGATCTCCGTGCAGTAGAAGCGCAGGCCCTGCAGGACCAGGGTGGCCCCCGCGGCCAGGTGGGCCCGGACGGCGTCGGGATCGATGACCCCCGTCAGCTGGCCCCGGTCGCGCCCGAGCCGTCTCGAGTAGTCGGAGGTGGGCAGCGGCAGGCCGTCCCTCAGCATCCGGAAGTAGGGGAGGCGGAGGCCATGGCCGTCGACGAGCCGGGTGACGGCCTCCAGGGACAGGAGGTCGTCTCCACCCTCCAGCCGCCGGCTCAGCAGCGGCCGCACCTCCCAGGCCTCCTGCAGGGCGCTGGTGTCGGACACCAGTCGATCGAGGGCCATGGGCTGTCCACCTAGTCGTCGGGCCCGGGCCCGACGTCGGGCTCGGCGTGGTCGTCGTGGTCGTCGTGGTCGTCGGCGCCGAAGGGTCCGCCCCCCCCGTCGCCGGCCTGGTGCTCGATCTCCGGGAAGCCGTACAGCATCAGCCTCACCGGCTTGGCGTCCTCGGGCTTGTCCTCATGGGTGCGGGACTCGAACGGTCGCAGCGTCTCGAGGAGCACCTGCACCACCCGGGTGAGCTCGTCGGACGTGAGGAAGAACCCGCGGCTGGCGAAGAAGCTCGCCATCTGCCACTCGGCGGGGACCAACGGCCAGTCAGCCATGAGGTTCCGCACCTTGCGGTTGTCGGCCGAGATGACCGCCTCTCGCATGATCTGGAGGCCGTCGGGGTCCGAACCCTCGTTGCGGGCCGTGTACGGGCCCTGGATCGTTCGCCACGGCTTCTCCTTCCCGGCGGCGAGCTCGTCGGCCCGTTCGATGAAGCGCGCCTTGGCGAGACGTTGGGCGTGGTAGCTCACCGAGGCGGTGGAGAGCCCCTCGGCGCGAGCGATGTCGGTGACGGTGGAGGCCCCGTGCCGCCACAGGTGACCGAGGATCCGCAATCGGATCGGGTGGCCCAGAGCGCGCACCGCATCCGCCTGCTCGTGTTCGACCTTCTGCATGCTTGCTCTTCGCTCGAATGGGTCGGGTTCGTTGGGATCCCCCGCACGCCGGCCGAGGGAGCGTCCCCTGTCGTTGGTGACCGAAGACGGAGGTGGATCGGCCCGGGCCCGAGCGACCGTACCGGCTCGCACCCCGCAGGGTCGGCGCCGGCGCGGCGCCGGGCCGACGGCTCCGAGGGCCCACGGTGGAGCGCTCTCGGGGGCCGAGCTAGGCACTGGCCCGCGACCTCAGCTCGACGGGCTGGTCCCGGCTCGCGAGGGCGACCGTGCGCCGCGGCTCCCCGCCCGAGGGCGCGGCGGGTGCCTCGGCCGTGGCCTGCTGCCAGTACGCGTCCCGCCGGCGGCGCATGGTGGCGTGCCACATGTAGGCGAGCACGTCGTCCGGCGCCGGTCCCAGGGCCTCGCCGTCGCGGCCGCTGGCGAGCGACAGGGCCGGTCTCGGCTCGACGACGAGATGCCCGTCGCCGCGGATCTGGGCGATGTTGCGCTGGACCGGTCCGGTCTCCCACATGCGCCGGTTCATCGCCGGGGCGAAGACGACCGGGCCCGGGGCGGCGGCGATCGCGGTGGTGACGAGGTCGTCGGCCAGGCCGTGGGCCACCTTGGCCAGGCAGTTGGCGGTGGCGGGCACGACGACGAAGCAGTCGGCCCACTGGGTGAGCTCGACGTGACCCGGGCCGGTCCCGCTCCACAGGTCGGACGGGATCGGTGAGCCCACCATGGCCTCCAGGGCCCGGGGGGAGCAGAGGTGCGTCGCCGCGTCGGTCATGATCACGCGGATCTCGTCGGCGAATGTCCTCCGGAACGCATCGAGGTGCTGCGGGACCACCAGCACGTGGACGGACCCGGTGACCGCGACCAGCAGTCGCGAGCAGGGCAGGCGATCCGTCCCCAGCGTGTTGTCTTGGCTCATCCGTCTCTCCTCCCGGTCGTCGCCGGGCCCGCCGTCCCGTGGGCCGCCCCCCTCCCGTCCCGTGGGCCATCCCCATGCTGGCTGTGGACACGGGGACGGCCCACGGGGACCTTTCAGCAGCCGATGTTCACGTCGGCGAGCCGACGCTCCTCGTCGCTGCTGCGATCATCCGTCTCTTCATCGGTCTTGATGTGGCTGATCCACTCCATGGGTC
>DASVEC010000045.1:0-2615 GCA_036380755.1 Iamia sp.
GAGGCACCGTCGACCTACTTCTTCCGCAACGTGTACGCATGCTTCTTCCGCGACGACGTGGGCGTCGAGATGATCGAGCGCGTCGGCCCCGACAACATCACCTTCGAGACCGACTACCCGCACACCGACTCCACCTGGCCCGACACCAAGGAGATCGCCACCGGGTTCATGCGGGGCCTGCCCGAGGAGAGCGTGTACAAGATCATGCGGGGCAACGCCATCCGCATGCTCAGCCTCGACCTCGACCGGGATCGCGTCCCGGCCCCCGCCTGAGCGCCGCTCCCCTACCGTCTCCGTCGTGTCCGACCTCACCACCCTCACCTGGCGCGTCGCCGACGGCGTGGGCTGGGTCAACCTGAACCGGCCCGAGCGCTACAACGCCTTCGACCAGGTGATGTGCGACGAGCTCCAGGCCCTGTGGCGCCGGCTGCGCACCGACGACTCGGTCCGCTGCATCGTCCTCGGCGCCGAGGGCGGCAAGGCCTTCTGCACCGGCATCGACCGCGACTTCGTCCCGTCCGAGGGCGGGGCGTCGTACGACTTCAGCCCGTACACCTACGACGACCCCGGCCAGCAGCTCGGGCCCAAGAGCAACGAGCTGTGGAAGCCGGTGATCGCCGCCGTCGACGGCATCGCCTGCGGCGGCGCCTTCTACCTGCTGGGCGAGGCCGACATCATCATCGCCACCGAGGCGTCCCGATTCTTCGACCCGCACGTCACCTACGGGATGCCGGCGGTCTACGAGCCGCTCCTCATGCTCCACCGCAACATGCCCTTCGGCGAGATCCTGCGCATGACCCTGCTCGGGAACCACGAGCGCATGACGGCGCGGCGGGCGGGCGAGATCGGCCTCGTCTCCGAGGTGGTCGACTCGGCTTACGCGCTGGAGGCGGCGGCGGGGTGGGCGGCGGCCGCCATCGCCTCGGCCCCGGCGGCAGCCGTCCAGGCCACCCTGCGCACCCTGTGGGCCGGGCGGGAGCTGACCCGCCAGCAGGCCCTGGCCCTGGGCAACCCGCTGCTCGCCCTGGGCATGAGCGAGGAGGCCCTGGCCGAGGGGCAGAGGGTCTTCCAGGGCGAGCGCATCGTCCCCCGCGACCGCTGACCGGCCGTGCTGGCTGAGACGGTCCGCGAGGCGGCCCGGAGGTTCGGGGATCGACCGGCGTTCGTCGACGCCGGGGGACGCCCGACCTCGTACGCCGACCTCGACCGACGCTCCGACGCGGTGGCCGCCATGCTGCGGACCATCGGTCTGGGGCGGGACGACATCGTCGCCCTGACCTTGCCGTCGAGCGTCGAATGGGTCGTGCAGGCTGTGGGCTGCGCCAAGGCGGGAGCAGCGATCGCAGGCATCAATCCTCGTCTCACGCGAGCCGAGCAACGGGCGTGCATCGACCTCGTGGACCCGATGCTCGTGATCGAGGGCCTCGACGACGCTCGGCAGTTCGAGACCGACGGGGCTGAGCTCGCGGCGCCGCCGGCGCTGGCTCCGGACCCGGAGCGGCTGGCCGCCGTCGTGTTCACGTCGGGCACGACGGGCCGGCCCAAGGGGGCGATCTTCCGCGACCGCCACATCGAGGCCGTCGCCCGGATCGACACCGGCCTGGCGACGGGCGACCCCGCGGCCGCCCCGACCCCGATGCTGGCCGCGACCCAGATGGCCCACGTCGGCTTCACGACCAAGCTGGCCTGGTACCTCCGCACCGGCACCACCACCCACCTGCTCGACCGGTGGCGCGCCGCCGCGGTCCTCGAGCTGGCCGAGCGGGTCGGCCTGACGGCGCTCGGCGGCGTCGCCCCCCAGATCGCCCTGCTGCTGCGCGATCCCACCTTCGACGACCGCGACCTCTCGAGCGTGACGGGGCTGATCGTCGGGGGCGGGCCGTCGCCACCGGCGCTGGTCGAGGAGGCCCGCCGCCGGTTCGGGGCCGGCTACTCGATCCGCTACTCGTCGACGGAGTCCGGCGGCGTCGGCACGGGGACGGCCTTCGACGCCCCCGACGCCGAGGCCCTCCACACCGTGGGCCGCACCCGGGGCGGGATCGAGGTGGCGATCCACGACGACGACGGCCGGCCCGTCCCCGACGGTGAGCCCGGCGAGGTGTGGCTCCGCTCCGAGGCCGCCACCGACGGCTACCTGCACGACGACGAGGCCACCGCCCAGCTCCGGGCGCCCGGTGGCTGGCTCCGCACCGGCGACCTCGGGCGCATCGAGCCGCCCGACGGCGCCCTGGGGCCGGCGGCCGCCGGCTGCCTGGTGCTCACCGGCCGGCGGTCGGAGATGTTCATCCGGGGCGGCTACAACGTCCACCCCCAGGAGGTCGAGGCCGTGCTGGGTCGCCACCCGGCCGTGGCCCAGGTCGCCGTGGTGCCGCGGCCCGACCCGGTCATGGGCGAGGTCGGCGTGGCCGTCGTGGTGCCGGTCGACCCGGCGGCGCCGCCCTCCCTGGCCGAGCTCCGGGACTTCGCCACCGGCGACCTGGCCCGCCACAAGCTCCCCGAGGCCCTCGCCGTCCGTCCCGACCTGCCCCTCACGCCCATGCAGAAGCTCGACCGCGCCACCCTGAAGGCCGAAGCCCGCGAGGTTTGAGCGTTTCACCCTGCTCAGCAGGGAGAAA
>DASVEC010000046.1:0-3224 GCA_036380755.1 Iamia sp.
GCGCAGGAGTCTGCCGAGTTCGCGGTGCGGGCCCGGCGGGTGCGCGACATCGGGGTGCGCACCGCGATGGTGCAGTGGGTGTTCGTCACCGCGCTGACGCTGGTCTCCGCGCTCGCGCTGGCGGTCGTCTACGGGCTCGGCGGGTTCTACGCGCTGCGCGACCAGCTCGACGCGGGGACCGTGGTGTCGATGGCTCTCCTGCTGACCCGGCTGTACGCGCCGCTGACCGCGCTCGCCAGCGCCCGGCTCGAGGTGATGACCGCGCTGGTCAGCTTCGAGCGGGTCTTCGAGGTGCTCGACCTCAAGCCGCTGATCCAGGACAAGCCCGACGCCGGGCGGGTGCCGGAAGGTCCGGTCGCGGTGGAGATCGACGCCGTGCGCTTCGCCTACCCGTCGGCCGACAAGGTGTCGCTGGCCTCGCTCGAGGAGGTGGCCGTGCTCGACACCCGGGGTGGCGAGGAGGTGCTCCACGGCGTGACCCTGCGGGTCGGGCCCGGCCAGGTGCTGGCCCTGGTCGGCACCTCGGGCAGCGGCAAGTCGACCATCGCCTCGCTGGTGCCCCGTCTCTACGACGTCGACGAGGGGGCGGTGCGGATCGGCGGGATCGACGTCCGCGACCTCACCTCGGCCTCGGTGCGCCAGGCCGTGGGCATGGTCACCCAGGACGGCCACATGTTCCACGACACGGTGCGGGAGAACATGCTGCTGGCCCGGCCCGAGGCCACCGACGACGAGATCTGGGTCGCCCTCGAGCAGGCCCGGCTGGGGCCGCTGATCCGGGCGCTGCCCGACGGCCTCGACACCGTCGTCGGCGAGCGGGGCTACCGCTTCTCCGGCGGCGAGCGCCAGCGCCTCACCATCGCCCGGATCCTGCTGGCCCAGTCCCGCGTGGTGATCCTCGACGAGGCGACCGCCAGCCTCGACTCGACCTCCGAGGTCGCCGTGCAGGACGCCCTGGCCCACGCCCTGGAGGGACGGACCGCCATCGTCGTGGCCCACCGCCTGTCGACGATCCGCCAGGCCGACTCGATCGCCGTGGTCGAGGACGGCCGCATCGTCGAGCAGGGCACGCACCTGCAGCTGCTGGCCCACGGCGGCCGCTACGCCGAGCTCTACCGCACCCAGCTCGACGACCCCGCCGACGAAGCGGTCGCCTAGGCGTTCGGGATCGAGAAGTCCCGGTCGATCTCCTTCGGGGGGATGTGGGCCGTGCCGCCCTCGGGCGGTCGCCACCCGCTGGCCTTGAGGCCCTCGAAGACGTGGACCATGTTGAGCAGGTCCTCCTCGTAGCGGAACTTGCCGTCGCCGCCGTAGACCATGGTCGACACCCCGGACTGGACGTGCTCGCAGCCGTCCGCCCCGGGGATGACCTGGCGCCACTTCACCACCACGGTGTCGTCCTGGACCATCACGAAGTCGATGGGGAACGTCCAGTCCTCGAGCCCGTCCATGGCGTCGCCGAAGACCGTCCGCCTCATGGCGTCGAGACCCTCGACCCGACCCCACGCCGGATCGATGAAGACGGCGTCGTCGGTGAAGTGGGCGGCGAGGTCGGCCCAGGTGCCGTCGCCGGCGTCGATGCGCTCGCGGGTCGCCAGCCAGGAGTCGACGGCGGCCTGGACCTCGGCGGGGGGATAGCTCATGAGAACACGTTCTAGTTCCTGGGTCCCGAGCGTGCCCGGGTGGGGCAAACCGAACACTGCTCGGTTTGGCGCGCGCCTGGTCAGGGGTACGGCACGGCGGTGCCGAGGATCAGCCCGAGCGACCTCGCCCGCCGGCGCCAGCGCATCGTCGACGCCGCCGCGGCGTGCCTCGATCGCGACGGACCCGATGGGGTGACGACCCGGGCGGTGGCCTCCGAGGCCGGGATCTCGATCGGCGCCCTCTACCACCACTTCCCGAGCCTCGATGCCCTTTGGGACGAGCTGACGGAGCAGCGGCTGCTGGCCGGCATCGGTGCCGTGGCCGCCCGGGCGCGGCCCGGTGAGGACCCGCTGACGTGGGCCGTCCGGGCCCTCGTCTGCGCCCCGCCCCTGGGCGTGCCCGATCGTCCCGCCGGTCGGGTGGCCCGGGCCACGCTCGACGAGGTGCTGCGGGCGGCCCGCGCCGCCGACACCCTGCGTCCCGGGGTCGACGACGAGGCCCTGGCCGAGCTGCTCGAGCTGGTGTGGGAGGCGGTCGATCGCCGCCCCGCGGTGGGGCTCCGCACCTCGGGCGACCGGCTGGCCGCCGCCCTGGGCGACCTCGTCGAGCGGGGTGTGCGTCCGGTGACGAGCGGGTGAACCATCACGCAATGTGGTTTATCCACCACCCAGAGGGCAGGAATGGGCCGGTCTCGGCCGAATTGATCGGTCGACGATCGGACGAGAGGGACCATGGGACCAGCGCACGAGCGCCTCGACGACGGGACCGGCACCGCCCGGCGCGTCGTGCGAGCCGTGCTCGTGGCCCTCGGTCTCGGCCTCCTCCTCGCCCTGGCCCAGGCGGTCGCCGCCGGTGCGACCGAGGGGACACCGGCGGTCGACCCCGGCTCCTCGACCCGGGTGGTCACCGACGTGGTGGTCCGGCCCGTGGCCGACGACGTGGCCACGGTCGCCGCGCCGGCCACCGACGCGGTCGCCCCGGTGGCCGATGCGGTCGTCGCCCCCGTCGCCGACGCCGCCGTTCCGGCGGTCGCCCCGCTGGCTCCGGTCGTCGATGCGGTCGCCACCGTGACGGCTCCCGTGGGCGACGCCCTGGCCCCGGTCGGCGAGGCCGTCGCCCCGGTGACCGAGCCCCTCGACCCGGTCGTCGAGGTCCTCGCCCCGGTGGTCGCCCCCCTGGCGCCGCTGCTCGAGGCGGCCCCCGTTCTCGACCCCGCCGCCCCCGTCCCGACGATCGACGAGCCGACCGTCGCCCCGCCGGCGCCGGCCGCCCCGCGGGCCGACCGACCCGTCGCTCCCGAGCCGGTTGCGCCGGAGCCGACGCCGACCCCGGATCCCGCCCCCGCCGCGCTCGTCCCGGCCGATCCGACGGCGCCCGCACCGCGGTCGGTCCCGTCGGATCCCGCGCCCGGTCCGGTCACCGCCCCGCCGGGCGGCGCGCCCGTCCCCGGCGCGGGTGCCGGGCCCGGGGCCGTGGCCATCCTCGCCTCGTCCGAGCGGCCCCTCGCGGCCGCGGGCGTCGTGGTCGTCGTCCGCTCGACGACCGTCGCCGGCACCTTCCTCGACGAGCCCTCGGTCTCT
>DASVEC010000047.1:0-9448 GCA_036380755.1 Iamia sp.
GTAGATGTCGTCCTTGCGCTTGAACGCGCCGCCCTGCTGGTTGGCCGCGTCGAGCAGCTCGTTGGCCAGGCGCTCGGCCATCGTCTTCTCGCGGCGCTGCCGGGCGTAGCCGACGAGCCAGCGCACGGCGAGGGCGGTGGCCCGGCGGGGGCGGACCTCGATCGGGACCTGGTAGGTGGCGCCACCGACGCGGCGGCTCTTGACCTCGAGCGACGGCCGGATGTTGTCGATGGCCCGCTTCACCACACCGAGGACGTCGTCGGTACCGGACTTGCTCTCCACCATGGCCAGCGCGTCGTAGACGATCCGCTCGGCCAGCGACCGCTTGCCCCGCTGCATGATCTTGTTCACCAGCTGGGTGACCAGCACGGAGTGGTGGACGGGATCGGGCGTGAGCTCACGGCGGGGCGCGGGTCCCTTGCGGGGCATGGTTCAGACCTTCTTGTCGGCGCCGCACGGCGGCAGGGTGGAGAGCACGCGAATCGACCTCGATGCGCAGGAGGATGGAGGCCGAGGACGATCCGCCCATGGGCCGGCTGACCATGCTACGGGTGCACCCCACGCACCATCAACTCCGTGCGCCGATGACCAGCGTCGACACCGGTCACGGCGTCAGGAAGAGGGCGCCGTTCTCGGCGAAGCCGTCGTTGCCGTAGTCGGTCGTCGGGTCGTCGCTGAGGAAGACGTCAGCGCCGACGGCGACGAACAGGCTGAACGGAATCGCGCACGCCCCCCGAGCGGTGACATCGCCGACCGCGTTCACCGCCAGCCCCTCCCCGCTGTTGGTGAAGGGCAGCGTCGAACCGTTGTAGTTGAAGCCCGACATCAGCAGCGAGAACGTCCCGGAGCACACCGTCGTGGTGGGCGTGCACGTCACGACGTTGAGGTTCCGGACGGTGAAGGCCACCGACGGGAAGCTCATGCCGGTGAACGTGCCCGTCGCGGGGCTGTAGTCCCCCGCGTCCGTGCCCGACGCGGTGCCGGAGACGGTGAGGACCCAGGTGCCGAACGGAGCGATCGCCCACTCCCGGCTCCCGGCGAGGGTCCCCGCGATGTTGTCCGTCGTCGCGCCGTCGTTGATCGTCCCGTCGAGCGTGAGGTCGAAGGGGCAGGGCCAGCTTCCGGGCTTCACCTCCTGGCCGCCGATGGTCAGGCGGCCGTCCGCCCGGTCGAGGCTGTGGTTGTGGATGGTGGCGGAGACCGGGCTGGCCAGCGCCACCAGGATGAGGAAGGCCAGGGCGAGGAGTGCTCCGGCCCGGGAGAGCGCCGTCGTCATGGTCCCAGCCCTACATCGTCACGGGTTGCGATCCGCTTGCAAGCCGACATGACCCGACAAAGAGCGGCTGACGCCCGCCCGGGGCCCGGGACCGGGAGGAGCGGTCAGTCGGGATCGGGCGCGATGGGGCCGGTGTCGGCCAGCCGGGCCACGTGCGCGATGCCCCACGCCATGTCGGCCGGCCCCATCCCCCACCCGCGGAGCAGGTCGTGCCAGGTGGCTCGGGTCAGCCGGCAGTGGTCGAAGGCATCCTGGTCGAGGTGCCCCAGGTGGCTGATGAGGAGGACCCCGAGCAGCGCGGCCGCCCCCATGATCACCCGGTCGGCCACGGGGCCGTCGGTGATCACCTCGGTGTCGATGGCGCCCTGGACGACCTCCTGGCCCAGGCCCAGCAGGGTCAGGGTCGACCCCAGCACCCGGTCGAGCTCGGGTCGGGGCACGATCTCGCCCCGCTCGGACAACACCGAGAAGAGCATGTGGGACTCCTCGGGGAAGGCGTCCCACGAGGCGATGAAGAACTCGCCGAACAACACCAGGTCGGCCGAGGCCCGGTCGCGGTCGGTGGCTCCGTGCTCGACGGCCAGCTCGTGGCTGCGGGCGCGGACGGCGACGAACGACCGGATGATCCGCTGGACCGAGACGTCCTGGAGGTCGGCGATCAACACGCCCTTGGACGAGAAGTGGGTGTACACGGTGCCCACCGAGCAGCCGACCCGGTCGGCCACCGCCTGCATCGTCAACCCGGGGATCCCGTCGCGGGCGACGATGCCCATCGCCGCGCCCATCAGGGCGGAGCGGCGCGCCAAGCGACGCACCTCGCGTCGGTCTCCCCCGACGGTCGGGACCATGTCCACAGCCGTCACCTCATCAACACTACGCCATGAGGGCAAGCACGACGACGGCGGAGGGGGAACGTCACCAATCTCTCCTGCCCGGGACGCGCCGGTGCCGGCCCACGGGGGCCGGCACCGGACGTCTTTCCGATCCGTCACGGGTGGTGGCGGAGCGGGGCTGGGCTCATCGACTACTGCTGCTCGAAGATGGCCCCCGGGTCGGGGTTGTTAGTCCCACCGGTCGGGGGATAGTCGTCAGTGGTGTTGTCAGTGATAGTCAGGGCGTTGCCGACCTGGATGAAGCCACTGAAGACGAAGTTGCAAGCACCCCGAGTGTCGATCTGACCCCCGGCGTTGACGAAGAGCATCTCGCCGTCACCTTCGTCGTTAGTCCCACCGTTCAGGTCGGCCGACAGCGGCAGGGTGGCGCTGGCGTACGGTCCACCGCTCACAGCCGCCAGCGACGCAGTACCACTGCACGCAAGAGTAGTGCCCACAGTGCACGATCCGGCGTTGAAGTTCCTGATGGTGAAGCTGATGGAGCTGGTGCCGAAGCTGAGCCCGGAGAAAGTGGGGGGAGTAGGGGGAGTAGTAGTGCCGGGGTTGTAGGTCCCGTTGGTAGTCGCAGTCCCAGTGGCCGACAGGTGCCAGGCCCCGAAGAACGGGACCATGAACGGTGAGCTGATGCTGAGAGTCGAAGTGACGGTGAAGGGCGAGGCATCGTTGATAGTGCCCGCGATGGTCGTCGCGCTTGTGCAAGTCCCGACACCCGAGCCCGGGGTGTTGAACGTCGTTCCGCCCACAGTGATGGCGCCGGAGACCATCTCGACGTTGTAGGCGTGAACAGTGGCCGATGCCGGGCTGGCGCCGGTCCCTGTGGTGGCCAGCACCACGGCGGCGACGGCCACCGCCCGCAGGATGCTTCTCGTCTTCATCGTTCAGCTCCTTTGGCCGTGGAGATGCCGAAGGGCATCTCCTGCCAAAGGCTATGCCCCGCTGTGTTGCGGCAGGATCGCAAACCGTCAGCCGACGCGCCGGTGCCGGCCCCACGGGGGGCCGGCACCGAGCGTCTGGCCGATCCGTCACCGGTGGTGGCGGAGCGGGGCTGGGCTCATCGAGCTCCTACTGCTGCTCGAAGATGGCGCCCGGATCCGGGTTGTTAGTCCCACCGGTCGGGGGATCGTCGTCGGTGGTGTTGTCAGTGATAGTCAGCGCGTTGCCGACCTGGATGAAGCCGCTGAAGACGAAGTTGCAAGCGCCTCGAGTGTCGATCTGACCGGCGGCGTTGACGAAGATCATCTCGCCGTCACCTTCGTCGTTAGTCCCACCGTTCAGGTCGTTCGACAACGGCAGGGTGGCAGTGGCGTACAGCCCACCGCTCACAGTCGTCAGCGACGCAGTACCACTGCAGGCCACAGTAGTGCCCACAGTGCAAGTAGTGGCGTTGTAGTTCCTGATAGTGAAGGCGATGGAGCTGGTGCCGAAGCTGAGCCCGGAGAAAGTACCAGTGCCGGGGTTGTAGGTCCCGTTGGTAGTCGCAGTCCCAGTGGCCGACAGGTGCCAGGCCCCGAAGAACGGGACCGTGAACGGTGAGCTGATGCTGACAGTCGAAGTGACGGTGAAGGGCGAGGCATCGTTGATAGTGCCCGCAATGGTCGTCGCGCTAGCGCAAGTCCCAACACCCGAACCCGGGGTGTTGAACGTCGTGCCGCCCACCGTGATGGCGCCGGAGACCATCTCGACGTTGTAGGGGTGGACAGTGGCCGATGCCGGGCTCGCGCTCGACACGACTGCGGCCAGCGCGACGGCGACGATCGCCGTCACGCGCAGGATTCTGCTCTTCTTCATCTTTGTCTACTCCTTGGATCTGGGGGATGGGAGGTGCGGGGGACACCTCCTGCCAAAGAGTGCGACTTCCAGTGTTGCGATCCGGTCGCGAACTGTCAGATCTGGCCGAGTGCCGGTCGACGACGGGCGTTCCTACGGGTTGGGCAGGTCTTGGGCCCGGTCGACGAACTCCTCGGTGCCGATGGCCAGGGCGTAGACCCGGGCCAGGTTCCCCGAGGTCTGCAGCTCGGTGGTGCCGCGGGTCAGCTCGGCGCTGACGGGGGCCCGTCCCAGGGTGCGCTGGTAGGCGTCGGTGACCAGCCGGCGACGCACCTCGTCGAGCGGGGTGAAGGCCTTGGCGACCTGCCACCGGGGCATCCCGGTGACCAGCTGGTGGACCCAGTAGTCGACCCCGTTGGGCTCCGGCGCCCGGAGGAGGAGCCGCTGGTAGAGGCGGGTGACGAAGCCGGCGTTGCTGGCGGCCTCGCCCGACGAGAACTCGGGGGACCCGGCCAGCGAGGCCAGGAACCGGTCGTAGCGGTACCCGGCCTGGAGCCGGTCGGCCCAGAAGGTCCGGCCCCCGGGCTCCGCCGGGCGGTCGAGGACCATGCGATAGCCATCGTCGACCAGGACGCCCATGGCCTCGTCGGTCGCCGAGATGGCGCGGGCGAAGGAGGTGAGGGACCGGCCCCCCTCGAGCTCGTCCTTCCAGTGGTCGTACCCGGCCTGGTCGGGGCAGCGGCGGAGCAGGGTCAGGTACACCAGGCGCACCGTCCGGCCCGCCCCCTCGTCGGTGAAGGTCGGGCAGTCGGCGAGCGGGATGACCTCGAGGCTCACCGCCTCCGACGGCAAGGTGAGCGACCCCCCACGGAAGACCGCGGTCAGCGACCGGGTGCCCAGGGGCAGGTCGGTCGTGGTCATGGTGGCCACCCCGTCGACGACGGGCGCCGAGCCGATGGTGTCGGTGCCGTCCAGGAACTCGACCAGACCCGGCGTGGTCGAGGGGGCGACCTCGGCGGTCAGGGTGACCTCGTCGCCCTCGCGGGTGGGATCGGGGGCATCCACCGTCAGGGTGGTGCCGGCGACGGTGACGGTGCCGAGGGAGACGCCGTCGTCCTGCGGCACGCAGGTGAGGTCGACGGTGAGGAACCCACCGAACAGCGAGGCCACGAGGTTGATCTCCTCGAGGGTCACCGCCACGGTGGCGCCCGGGGCGCCGGCGACGGCCAGGGACGCCGACTCGCCACCGAAGGTGATGTCCATGTCAGGTGCGGGATCGACCGGACGGGTGTCGTCGGCCATCTCGACCCCGTTGGCGAAGTGCACGGAGGTGGCCCCGCCCCCGCCCAGGTCGCCGAAGCCGAGGTCGAGGACGGAGAAGCCGTCGTCGGTGGAGCCGGGCGGGAGGATGGTGTTGTCCTCGGGGAGGAACAGGGAGGCGAAGTAGTTGCTGACCGCATCGCCGCGGTCGGCCGCGAGGCGCACGTCGAGCTGA
The DNA here is from genome assembly GCA_036380755.1 of Iamia sp. GTDB lineage: Bacteria > Actinomycetota > Acidimicrobiia > Acidimicrobiales > Iamiaceae > Iamia. Next base: position 5,432 of record DASVEC010000047.1, read on the forward strand.
CCCACCGGGAAGGGCTGGTCGGCGGGCGCCGCCGACGGCAGGTTGCCGGCGATGGCGACGTTGACGTTGAAGAGATCGGGGTTGGGGGCGAACGAGTTCGTGTTGGTGCACTCGTAGGTGACGCCGCGGTCGGGGAGCACGGTGATGGTGCTCGTCACGGTGCCCGGCTCGTAGAAGGCGTCGCCGGAGTACCTGATCGTGACCTCTCGCGTGCCCGTGCGGGCGTTGGTCGGCAGGGCGAACTTGAGACCGGAGAGACCCTCGGCGACCGGCACCGAAGTGCGGTAGCCCGCTTCGAGCGGGCTCGTCCCGCCCCGGATCGGGGTGACCTCGCCGTCGAGGCGGACCTGGAAGGTGCCGGTCGGGGCCGGCCCCGGGGGCCGCTGGATGGCGACGAGGGCCTTGCTGACCATGCCCTGACGAAGGGTGTGGGGGAACAGCCCGCTCAGGTAGAGCGTCACGGCGCCGCGGTCCTCGTTCACGAACGCGACCGGCGACTTGGTCGAGGCGAGGGCGGCCGGCGCCGGTGCGTTGGCGGGTGCCGGAGCCCCAGTCGTCGGGTCGACCGGCACCAGCTCGAAGGTGAGCTCGCCGTTGAACGGTGCCCCGCTCGGGACGGAGATGCGGACCTCCTGCACGAGCGTCCCCCCCACCGGGAGGGGCGCCCCGGTGAGCGGCATGATGGTGCCCAGGCCGACCACGCTCAACGGGACGGGCTGCCAGGCGGCGCCGTCCCACCGCTCCAGGGTGGGCAGGGTGCCGGACAGGCTGAGGTTCTTGGCCGTCACGTCCAGACGGGCGTTGACCACCTCGGCCCCGAGGCCGGTGTTGGTGGCCTTGACGTCGAACTCCACCGGGTCCGCCCCGATGACGACGGTGGGCGGCGGTGACGCCACCACCGAGGGGAGAGCGGACACCCGGTGCTCGACGGGCGCGGACGTCGAGGCGGAGTAGGGCAGGGCGCCGCGGTAGCGGGCGGTCAGGTCCTGGGTGCCCAACGGCAGGGCGGTGGTGCTGGTCGAGGCGCTGCCGGTGCCGTCGAGATCGGCGACGGCGACCACCTGGCCGTCGGACCGGAACTCGACCACACCCGCCGGGATCACACCCGTGGCGTCCTCGCACTCGGGCAGGCCGGTGCCCGCCGGGTCCGCGACGACGTCGGCGGCCAGGTTCACGGCCCGGCCCTGGAACGAGGCCGACGGCGTGACCTCCAGCGTGGTGATCGTCGGGCAGCCGGCGGGCGGAGGCGGCGTGACGTCACCCTCGAGCGTCAGCTCGATGGAGTTGCCCGACCCGGCCAGCTGCTCGTTCACCTGAGTGGCCAGGGTGCACTCGGGAGTCGCCGCCACCGGGGGGATGGTGAAGTCGGCATCCTCGACCGTCACCAGGTTCGTGGCGGTGTCGTAGGGGGCGACCGAGTCGAGCGCCAGCTGCACCGGGGAGGTGTGGCACGGCGTCGCCGGCGCAGTCGGCGAGCTGAGCCGGATCTCCAGGTCGACGCGGAGGTCGGCCCGCAGGCTGACGTTGCCGTCGGAGTCGATCGAGCCGGTTCCCGGGGCGACCGACGAGAAGCTCGCGGTGACGAAGACGTCGATGCCGAGGGCGACCGTCTGGAACTCGATGGGCGGGGTCGACAGCTCGACGTCGGTCACCGCACCCGTGCCCCCGTCGCCGGTGTCGTGCTGGCCGGTGATGGTGGTGGGCTGCTCCAGGGCGAGGGGCTCCTCCCCCGCCCGCAGCAGCAGGGCGCCCTCGGTCATCGCCAGGCTGAAGGGCTGGACCGCAGCCCCCACGGGTGAGGCGCTCGCGGGGACGAGCAGGAGGGTGGCCAGGATCGCGACCAGCGCGGCTCCCCCGACGGCACGGATCTTGGACATCGGCTCTCCTTGGGCCTGATCGGCCTCACACGCGACTTTTCCCACCCCAGGACTGCGGGCGCGGCGCAGTGTGACAAGCGCAACCTTGCCAAACGTGCGCGATGCGGGCGCTGGCCGCCAAAGGACACGCGTCCGGGTGAGCTGAAGCCGGACGCGTCGAACCCGACACCGTCGCCTCCTCGGCGAGGATGGGGCGATGGATGCCGACGCGCTGGTCGCCGCCGTCGCCGGGTACGCCCCGCGCGTCCACGCTGCGGCCCTGGCCACCGGGCCGGCGCATCACGTCGCCTCGCCCCTGGGCGCCTGGATCGTCCTCGCCCTGGCGGCCGACGCCCTGGAGGGCGAGGCGCGGGAGGCGGCAGCGGGGCACCTCGGTGCCCCGGTGGACGAGGCGGTCGGCGCGGCCGTCGCCCTGCTCGACGAACCCCACCCCGCCGTGGCCGCGGCCGTCGCCTGCTGGAGCAACGGTGCGGCCCTCGGCGAGCGGCTGGGGTCGTGGGTCGGACGGCTGCCCGCCGAGGTCGAGGCCGGGCCCGTCCCCACCCAGGTGGTGGCCGACCGCTGGGCCGCGGCGCGCACCGCCGGCCTCGTCGACCGGTTCCCCGTCGCCGTCGACCCGGTCACCGTGCTGGTCCTGGCCTCGGCCCTGGCCACGAAGGTGACGTGGGCGCAGCCCTTCGCCGTCGCCGAGGCGGCCGAGCTGGGCGGGCCGTGGGCCGACGAGGTCGGCCGGGTCCTGACCCGGACGGGCGCCACCCACCTGGCCGACACCGAGGCCGCCGGCCGGGTCGTGGTGACCATGGCCGAGAGCCTCACCGACCTCGCCGTGCTGACGGTCACGGCCGCCCCCGAGGTCCCGCCGGTCGAGGTGATCGCGGCCGCCCACGAGCTGGCGGCGCTCCCGGCCCCGAGCGCCGCTCGCCTGTCCCTGTTCGACGTGCCCCTCGGGCCGGGCCACTCGTGGGACCTGGTCGAGGAGGTGGAGGCGCGGGCCACCACCGCCGAGCGAGTCGAGGAGGACACCGTCGTGCTGCCGGCGTGGACCGCCACCTCCGACCACCGGCTGCTGACCGACGACCGATTCGGGTTCACCGCCGTGGTCGCCCACCTCCTCGCCGCGCTCCCCCCGCACCCCGACGGCTGGGAGGCCGACGCCGCCCAGGCCGCGGTCGCCCGCTACGGACGGCTCGGCTTCGAGGCCGCTGCCGTCACCGCCCTGGGCATGCGAGCCGGCTCGGCCCGACCCCCCGAGCCCCATCCGGTGCCGGTGCGGACGCTGCACGCCCGCTTCGGCCACCCCCACGCGGTGGTGGCCGTCGCCACGCAGCGCCGGTGGGACCGGGTCCCGGCCTGGTTCGGCCCGTGGGACCGCCTGCCGGTCTTCTCGGCCTGGGTCGCCGAGCCCGCCGAGGTCACCGACTGATCCCGGACGCGACGAACCCGGCACCTCTTCGGACCGCAGCGGTACGAAGAGGTGCCGGGTTCGATCGAGGAGCTAGCTGGCGGCGCCCTCGTCGGGGACGGCGGCCAGGTCGGCACCGTCGCCGGCCACGGTCGCCTCGCCCCGGAGCGAGCCGGAGATGCTGGCCAGGTAGGAGCTGGCGTCGAAGTCCTCGTCGCCGAAGCCCTCGCCACCGTCGGAGGAGTAGAACGCCATCGGCTCGTACTCGGGAGCGTGGGTGCCCACGTCCCGGTACTGGGGCATGCCCGTCCCGGCGGGGATGAGCTTGCCGATGATGATGTTCTCCTTCAGGCCGAGCAGCGAGTCCGAGCGGGACTCGATGGCGGCCTCGGTGAGCACCCGGGTCGTCTCCTGGAAGGAGGCGGCCGACAGCCACGAGTCGGTGGCCAGGCTGGCCTTCGTGATGCCCATGATCTCGTCACGGGCCTCGGCCGGCTGGCGGCCCTCCTCGACGAGCACCCGGTTGGTGTCGCGGAAGGTCTTGCGGTCGACCCGCTCGTCGGGCAGGAACTCCGAGTCACCGGGGTCCGAGATGGCGACCCGGCGGGTCATCTGCCGGACGATCAGCTCGATGTGCTTGTCGTGGATCGACACGCCCTGGTCCCGGTAGACCTTCTGGACCTGCTCGACCAGGTAGCGCTGCGTCTCGCGCAGGCCCTTGATCTCCAGCAGCTCCTT
>DASVEC010000048.1:0-5331 GCA_036380755.1 Iamia sp.
GCTACGAACGGGTCCGGCGGTTTCGACGAGGAGAATCTGACCATGCCCCAGTACCTGCTGTCCGTGTGCTTCGACGAGGACTACGACGACCAGGACCTCTCCACCCCCGAGAACCAGCGTCAGATGGCGAAGACCGGCGAGCTCATCGAGGAGATGGAGCGCGCCGGCGCCTGGGTGTTCCACGCCGGCTTGCGATCGGCGTCGTCGGCGACCGTCGTGCGCGCGGCCGGCGGCGACGTCTCGATGACCGACGGCCCCTACGCCGAGACCAAGGAGCAGATGGCCGGCTTCTGGGTCGTCGAGGCCCCCGACCTCGACGCCGCCCTCGAGTGGGCCGCCAAGGCGGCGACCGCCTGCGAGCGACCCATCGAGGTCCGGCCCACGCATGGCTGATCTGGCCGAGATCTTCCGCGCCGAGGCCGGCCGCTGCACCGCCACGCTGATCCGCGTCCTCGGCGACATCGACCTCGCCGAGGACGCGGTGGCCGAGGCCTTCGCCATCGCCGCCGAGCGGTGGCCGGTGCAGGGCGTGCCGCCGAACCCCGGCGGCTGGATCACCACCACGGCCCGCAACCGCGCCATCGACCGGCTGCGACGCGAATCGACCCGCACCGACCGCTACCTGGCGGCCCTCCGACTCGACGCCGGCGACATGCCCCCCGACCCCCATCCCGAGCTCGCCGACCTCGACGACCTCGTCGACGTCGTCCCCGACGACCAGCTCCGCCTGATGTTCCTGTGCTGCCACCCCGCGCTCGCCCCCGACGCCCGGGTCGCGCTCACCCTGCGGCTCCTCGGCGGGCTCGACACCCCCGAGATCGCCCGCGCCTTCCTCGTCCCCGAACCCACGCTCGCCCAGCGGATCGTCCGGGCCAAGCGCAAGCTGCGCGACAACCACGCCCCCTACCGCGTCCCGCGCGCCGCCGAGCTGCCCGACCGGCTCCACGCCGTGCTGGCGGCGATCTACCTGATCTACACCGAGGGCCACACCGCGACCAGCGGCGACGACCTCACCCGCGTCGATCTCTCACGGGAGGCCATCCGCCTCGCCCGCGTGCTCACCGAGCTCATGCCCGACGAGCCCGAAGCCGTCGGCCTCCTCGCCCTCACCCTGCTCAGCGAGGCCCGGCGACCGGCCCGCACCGCCCCGGACGGAGCGATGATCCGCCTCGCCGACCAGGACCGCGGCCTCTGGGATCGCGACCTCATCGACGAGGGCCACACCCTCGTCCGCGCCTGCCTGCGCCGCGACCAGCCCGGCCCGTTCCAGATCCAGGCCGCCATCGCCGCTGTCCACGCCGATGCCGCCACCGCGGCGGCGACCGACTGGTCCCAGATCGTCGCCCTCTACGACCAGCTCCACGCCCTGCGTCCCCACGCCGTGGTCGCCCTCAACCGGGCCGTCGCCATCGGCGAGATGCAGGGCGCCGCCGCCGGCCTCGACGCCCTCGACGCCCTCGACGTGACCCTGCTGGAGGACTACCAGCCGTACCACGCCGCCCGCGCCGACCTCCTCGCCCGGGCCGGACGGCCGGGCGCGATCGCCGCCTACGACCGCGCCATCGAGCTGACCGCCAACGAGGCCGAACGCCGCTTCCTCGAGCACCAGCGCCGTCGAACAGGTGCTCCGGACCGGGCGTAGGGTTCGCGACCATGGAGGAGCTGACCGCCGTCGGCGCAACGGTCGTCGTCGCCATCCTCGCCGGCCTGGTGGCGTACCTGTCCAACCTCCGGCTGGCGCGCAAGACCGCTCAGCTCGAGCGTCTCAACGCCCAGCTCGAGCAGCTCTACGGGCCGCTGTACGCGTACTCGCAGTCGACCGCGATCGCCTGGAAGGCGTTCCGGGACGTCTACCGCCCGACGGGTCCCTACTTCTCGCCCGACCGGCCTCCGACGGACCTCGAGCTCAAGGCGTGGTTCACCTGGACGGAGTCGGTCTTCCACCCGGCCAACGTCAAGAGCGCGGAGATCATCCGCACCCACGCCCATCTCCTCGAGGGCGACTCCATGCCGAGCGAGATGCTCGAGTTCCTCGCCCACGTCTCGGGCTACGAGGCGGCGCTCCACGAGTGGCACAAGGGCGACCACACCAACGTCACCTCGCTCATCAACTATCCCCCGACCTACCAGGAGCACGTCGAAGCGACCTTCCAGCTCCTCAAGCGCCGCCAGCGAGACCTCCTCGACGAGGACCTACCCACCCGCCCCTGATCCGCCGGGGGTGGGTCAGGGGGTGGGGTCGGTGACGGGGTCGGGGGGTGCGGTGAGGAGGACGTCGAGGTCGCTGCGCTCGAGCCGGTTGGGGTCGGGGGCGATCAGGAGGACGGGGCAGCCGAAGCGCTCGGCATCGGGGCGGGCCCGCTCGACCGGTTCGAGGCCCTCGGGGCTGGCGAAGGGCCGGACGATCGCCGCCGCGCCGACGGCGACCTCGGTGCCCTCCGGTGTCGTCAGCCCGCCGTCGACCGGGGTGACGGTGAGGCCCTGCGCCCGGAGCCGCTCGATGGTCGACGAGAAGCGCTTGGCGCCACGCCGGACGGACCCCAGCCCGATGATGGCGGGCGCCCGTCCGGCCGGGAGCGCCAGCCGGACCCCGTACTCGAGGGCCGCCACCCCGCTCGGACCGTCGCCCGCCTCCACCACCGGGACGCCGCCGTCCACCGGCGTCGTGACACCGGCACGCGGCCGCGGGGCGACGACGACGGCGACGTCGGCCGGGCCCGCGGCGACCAGGTCGCGCACGACCGCGACCCAGGACGGGTCGTCGCGGCGATCCCCGACGACGACGAGCCGGGCGCCCGTGCGGGTCGCCTGGGCGGCGAGGTCGTCGGCCAGCTCGAGGGTCCGCTGCGAGAACGACTGGACGGCGAGGCCGTGCGCCGCGACCTGCTCCTCGAGGTGCCGCAGCGAGTCGAGCTCACCGGCGATGGAGTCGATCAGCTGGGAGAGCTCGCGCCCGCCCAGGTCCTCCCGCTGCTGCTCGAAGCTGGTGAGCACGACCTCGGCGGGCTGCTCCGACAGGGCGATGCGGCTGGCCACGTCGACCAGTGGCCCGGCCGTGTGGGGGTCGTCGATCGCCACCAGCACGCGGAAGGCGATGGCGTCCCCGAGCGCCGCCCGCTCGGCCTCGGCGATGTCGTGCTCGATCATGCGGTCCGGGTAGATGCGCTGGAGCAGCGGCGACGTCATGACCGTGGTGATGATCGCCATCAGCACCAGGGCGGTGAACATCGTCTCGTCGAGGACGCCCTTGTCGTAGCCGATCGACAGCAGCACCAGCTCGGTCAGGCCCCGGGTGTTCATCAGGGTGCCGATGGCGGCCGACCGCCGCCACGTCATGCCCTGGAGCTTGCCGGCCATGGTGGCGCCGACGAACTTGCCGACGCAGGCGACCACGACGACCAGGACCAGGATCTCGACGAACTCGCCCACCTGGACCCCGGCCGGGATCTTGGCGTTGAGACCGGTGACGATGAAGAACAGCGGCAGGAACACCAGCACCGCCACGCTCTCGATCCGCTCGAGCACGGCGTGGGTGAACGCCTCGGCCCCGTCGCGGGGGAAGACGACGCCGAGGGCGAAGGCACCGAAGATCGAGTGGATGCCGATGTGCGAGGTGGCCCACGACGCCATCAGCAGGAGGGCGATCACGATCGCCAGGAGGTCAGGGGTCAGGCCGGTGGCCTTGAAGCGCTCGTTGAGACGGACCAGGACCGGCCGCACGGCGAACGACATGAACAGGCCGAAGACCAACGTCAGACCCAGCACCCGGGCCAGGTCGGCACCGGCGTTGCCACCGCCACCGGAGGAGGACTCGATCACCGCCGTCACCAGAGCCAGCAGCGACCAGGCGAGGATGTCGTCGATGGCGGCGCAGGCCAAGGTCACCGCACCGACCGGGGTGTTCTGCATCCGACGCTCGTTGAGGATGCGGGCCAGCACCGGGAACGCCGTCACCGACATCGACGCGCCGACGAACAGGGCGAAGGGCAGGAAGTCGATCCCGTCGGGGAGGTAGTCGTCGCGGATCAGGGCGGCGAGACCCACCCCGAGCGTGAACGGCAGCACCACCGATGTGATCGAGACCCCTGCCGCCAGCCGTTCCTTGCCCCGGATCAGCTTCATGTCGAGCTCGAGCCCGACCACGAACATGAAGATGATCAGGCCCAGCTCGGCCAGGACCTTCAGGAACGGACGGGCGTCGGCCGGGAACAGCGTGTCGCTCAGCGACTCGTCCAGCCCCAGCAGGTCGGTCACCGTCCCCGACCCCAGCACGAGCGGTCCCAGCACCAGCCCGGCCACGATCTCGCCCACGACCGGCGGCTGTCCGATCCGGCGGAACAGCGCCCCGACCAGCCGGGCGACGGCCAGGATGATCACCACGTCGACGATCACCCACGCGATGTTGTGCTCGGTGACGAGCTCCTTGAGCACGGCCGCGTGCTCGGCGGCCTCACCTCCGGCCTGGGCCAGCATCGCCATCTGCATCCTCCGTCACCGTTCGTCGCCGCGCCCGGCGGCGACGCTAGGCCGGTCAGCGGCGCCGCGGGCGCTCATCCGCCGACCCACCCGGCGCGGGCGTCGTAGACGGGCCGGATGGCGGCGTGGATGTCGGCCAGCTCGCCGACGAGCCGGTCGTAGGTGGCCCTGGTCGACGGGTCCGGCTCGTGCCGGCCCTCGACCGGGACGAGGTCCGGGATGGACGCCACGTCCACGGTGCCGATGTGGGGGTGAGCGTGGGCGAGCAGCGCCGCGCCACGAGCGTTGGCGTTCCGGGGCTCGCCGACCCGTTCGACGGTCACGCCCAGCACGTCGGCGACGATCTGGGCCCAGAGGACCGACGTCGCCCCTCCCCCACCGAGGCGGATGGAGGACCAGGTCGTGCCGGCGAGCGCCGCCACGTGGGGCAGCAACCAGGCCGCGTTCCCGGCGACGCCCTCGTAGAGCGACCGCACGACGTCGCTCCGGGTGGTGCCGAGGCCGATGCCGGCGAGACCGCCGCGGACGTTGCCCGCCGAGACCGGGGCGATGGTCCCCGACAGCCAGGGCTGGAACACGACCCCGCCGCTGCCCGCCGGCGCGGTGGCGGCGAGGGCCTCGGCGTCGGCGAACCCGAGGCCGAGCAGCTCCAGGCCGATCTCGAGGGCGCGACCCCCGGTCCCGTTCTCGGCCAGGACGTACCAGCGGTCGGCGACCGGCGACGGGACGGCCACCAGGTCGTGGTCGTAGTCGGCCGTCTTGCGGTCGACCGCCGTGACGACGACCGCGGTCGTGCCGAGGACGAGCGCCGCCATCGATGCGTCGACCACGCCACACCCGATCCCCGAGGTCACC
>DASVEC010000049.1:0-9125 GCA_036380755.1 Iamia sp.
CGGGCAGGCGGCCGGCGATCACGGTGACCTCGACCCCGTCGGCCCGCAGGCGCGGGATCTGGTCGTCCCAGAACATGGTGAAGTGGGCGTCGACCATCTTGTCGGCGGACGGGAGGTTCAGCCAGATCTGGAACAGCTCGAGCGGGTTGGGAGCCTGCGGGTCGAGCAGGGGGAACATCTCGGAGTGCTGGATGCCCTTGCCGGCCGTCAGCCACTGGACGTCGCCCCGGCCGAAGCGGGCCGCCGCGCCCAGCGAGTCGGCGTGGTCGATGATGCCCTTGCGCACGTAGGTGACCGTCTCGAAGCCCCGGTGCGGGTGGGGCGGGAAGCCCGGCACCCGCTGGCCGTGGTACATCCGCCAGCCGTCGCGGCCCTCGAAGTCCATGCCGATGTCGCGCCCGTCGAGCAGGGCGGGGTCGGGGCCGAGGTTCTCCTCGCCCGACGGGTAGGCGTCGTCGTGGTGGGCGCAGAAGAGGAAGGGGTCGATGGTGGGCCACTGCGGGCCCAGCTCGACCGTCTGGCGCACGGGATCTGACATGCAGACCAGGCTACGGACCGACGACAACCTCAGCGTCGGCGGTGGGGCTCGGAGTGGTCCCAGTCGGCGAGCAGGGCGCGGAGGGCGGTGAGGAGCACCAGGGGCTCGTCGAGCATCGGGTGGTGGCCGGCCTCGGGCAGCTCGACCACCGGCGCGACGCGGCCCAGCTCCTCGTACATGAAGTCGCCGATGTCGTGGGTGACGAGGCCGTTCTCGCACCGGAGGAGGGCGAAGCGGGCCACGATCCGGCGCAGGTAGGGCAGGGCCACGCCGCGGATCGAGCCGCCGAACTGGGCGAACACCGGGGGTCGAACTTCCAGCGCACCCCGCCGCCCTCGGCGTCGCGGAGCGAGCGGCGCCCGACGTGGTCCATCACGTAGTCGAGGTAGTGCTGCTGGGGCGGGACGGTGCGGAAGCGCTGGAGGGCCTCGTCGACGGAGGGGTAGGTCCGCGAGCGGCCGAAGGCCTCCTTGAGCCGGGACGCCTCGACCTCGGGGTCCGGCTCGGTCACGGGTGAGTCGACGATCACCACCCCCGAGACCATCTCGGGGTGGAGGGCGGCGGTGGCGATGGTGACGAAGCCACCCATGCTGTGGCCGACGATCACGGGCAGGCCGTCGATCCCGGCCGCGGCGGCGACGGCGATGACCTCGTCGGTCCACACCTCGAACCGGTAGACGTCGCGGTGGCCGCTGTCGCCGTGGCCCGAGAGGTCGATGGCGACGACCCGGTACTCGTCGGCGAAGGCGGCGGCGATGTGGGTCCACCAGTGGGCGTGGGCGCCGCCGCCGTGGACGAAGACCAGGCCCCGCCGTCCCACCTCGCCCCAGGCCAGGTAGTGGATCGGGCAGCCGTCGACGTCGACGACCTCGTCGGAGAAGGGCACCGCCAGCCGACGCCGGAACCATGCGGGAGCGTCGGGGTGGACCAGAAGCGGCGCGCTCACGCACCGAACCTACGCCTCGCCTGGCCACCGCAAGAACCTGCACTGTTACTGTAAGTACGTGCACGGGGCCCCGACGAGCGACGACGTCACGGAGCCCGCCTCGCCGGCGACCCGGCGGTTCCCCCTCTGGCCCCTCGGCGTCATGGCCATGGTGTCGCTGGTCGACCAGATCGACATCTCGGTGGCCCGCGGCGTCCTGCCCTTCCTCGAGGACGAGTGGGGGCTGACCGACACCCAGCTGGGCGCCACCGTCTCGGTCTTCGTCTTCGTCAGCACGCTGGCCGCCATCCCCGCCGGGTACATTGCCGACCACTTCCGCCGGACCCGGGTCATCGGGTGGACCCTGCTGAGCTGGAGCGGGCTGATCCTCCTCTCCGCCACCGCGGTGAACTACGTCAACCTGCTCGTGGCCCGGGCCCTGATGGGCGTGGGCCAGGCCGTCGACGACCCGGCCTCGACGTCGTACCTGGCCGACAGCTACCCGGCCCGGATGCGCGCCCGCGTCTTCGCGTGGCAGCAGGTCAGCTTCTTCCTGGGGGTCGGGATCGGCCTCGGCCTGGGTGGGTGGATCGCCGAGGAGTGGGGCTGGCGCTGGGCCTTCGCCGTCGTGGGCCTGCCCGGCGCGCTGGTGGCCTTCGCCGTGTTCGCCCTCCGCGAGCCGCGGCGGGGCGAGGCCGAGCTGCCCGAGACGATGACGTGGGAGGAGATCGAGGCCCTCCCGCCCCGTCCGGTCGACCGGCTGTCGGGCGCCGAGGGCGTGTCGTTCGCCCAGTTCACCAAGCTGGCCGCCACCGAGCTGGTGAGCCAGATGAAGATGATCTTCGGCATCCGCACCATGCGGTACGTGCTCGTCGGCGTGGCTGCCCTGCTGTTCACGACGTCGGGCATCGCCACCTGGCTGCCGATCTACCACGACCGCTACTCGGGGATGACGGCGAGCCGGGCCACCGCCGTCACCGGCGGCGTGTTCGGTGTGGCCGGGCTGATCGGCACGCTCTTCGGAGGGTGGTTCTCGGACCACTACCACCACCGGTGGAAGGGCGGTCGCATCGTCATCGTGGTGTGGACGTCGGTGCTGTGCGCGGCCCTCTTCATGCTCTCCTTCGCCATCGACGTGGTGGCGATCCGCCTCGCCCTCCAGTTCGCCGGCATCACCGCCGCCGCGGGTGCCGCACCGGGGCTGCGAGCGACGATGCTCGACGTCGTGCCGCCCGAGTCGCGGGGCGTGGGGGCGTCGGCCATGGCCCTCACCACCTCGGTGTTCGGCCAGGCCATGGCGCCGCTGCTCGTCGGCTGGATCTCCGACGTCACCGGCTCGCTGGTGGCCGCCTTCTACATCGTGTTCCCGCCGGTGATCGTCGGGCTGATGCTCCTGCTCCGGGCCCGCCACACGCTCGAGGACGACGCCCAGGCGATCATCACCGCCATCTACGAGGAGAACCAGAAGCTCGAGGCCGAGCGGCGCGAGCTGGGCCTGATCGAGACGGTGTCCGACCCGCCCTGACCGCTGTCACCGGCCGTTCACCGTGCGGCCGTCCGGGTGAAACAGCCGGGGTGTCGAGTGGCCGCATGATGACGCTCCACATCGCCACCTGGGAGCTGGGCCACCGGCGCCGTGGCCTCCTCGCCCGCCTCCTCAGTCGGGGAAGCGCACGTAGGTGTCGATGAGCAGGAGCCCGAGGTCGGCGTCGCGGGCGACGTCGGGGGTGGCGGCGCCGCGGGCGGCCAGATCGGCGACGAGCGTGTCGACGATCCGGTCCTCGTCGAGGTCGTCGGTGCCGGCGCGCCAGGCGGCGCGCTCGGCCTCGACGGCGAAGTCGTAGGCCTTCCACGACACCGAGAAGCGCAGCTCGTCCCAGGCGTAGCGAGCCGTCTCGGTGCCGTCGGACGACCGCAGCACCCACGGATCGCCCACGCCACCGGCCGGCTCGAGGGTCGAGTCGGGCGACACCGGTGGGACGACCGCGGCCTCGTCGGTCGTGACCCGGTCGACGCCGTGGAAGACGGTGTCGGTGTCGAGCACGAGGGCGGTGTTGGCCCGGATGCGGTGCTCGTCCTTGGGGGCCTTCGGGCCGTCGGGCCAGAAGGCGAGGGCGCCGTGGTCGCTGTCGTGGAACCAGGCGATGCCGGTGGCGATGGGGAGGCGCCAGCGCTCGAACAGCCCGGAGTGGTGCATCACCACGAGCAGCCACTGGGGGAGGTGCTTGCGGTCGGCGCCGCGGAACTCGGGCACGTCGGTGTGGACGGCCAGCTCCTGGCCCGGGACCATCAGGTTGGCGTAGGCGATGGCCGGCTCGACCACGGCGCGGCCGTGGACCCGACGGGCGGCGTCGGCCAGCCGCTCGCTGTGGAGGAACGGCCCGATGCCGGCGATGTGCTCGGTGCTGCCGCCCAGGGGCCCGAGCGGCCCCGTCGGCGACGAAGGAGCCGACAAGAGCGGGCCAGCACGGTTGGCTTCGTCCGAGCCGCCAGGCGAGGACAAGGCTCGGCCGCGACCCCGGCGATGGCGCGGAGCGGGATAGGCGTACTCCTGGCGGAAGTAGGCCGTTCTCGCGGCGAGGACCTCGGCCGCCTCGGTGGCGGCCCGGAGCCCGCCGGTGCGCAGGAAGTACAGGATGCTGTCGTGGCGCTGCTGGAGGCCACGGCCCAGCGGGTGGTCGATCTTCTCGTGGCTGCCGTAGGTCCGGTAGGTGCCGTACCGGTGGGCCAGCTCGACCATGGCGTCGGGTCCGTCGTCGAACAGCGGGTCGATCGGGACGGCCGTGTGGGATCCGGCGAGCGTGGTCACGGCCGCCATTCTCCTGTTACCTGAGTGGTTCGGTCAACAATCACCGCCGCCAGGTCAGGACGTCGCCCTCGCCCGCCGTCATGAGGCGGCCGGGCATGACCCGGAGCCAGGTGGGACGGAGCCGGAGGACGGCGAAGGCCGGATCGGTCGGACCGTCCCATGCCGGGTGGGTCGACAGGTCGATCTGGGCCGCGCCCGGGGCGTGGAGGAAGCGGTCCCACGTCGCGACCCGCTCGGCGTCGTCGGTGACGACCTCCACGACGCAGTCGGCGGTGCACGTGTCCTGCTCGGGGTTCCAGTACGTGACCGACAGCTCCGGCATGTGCCGCACGTCGGCGATCTTGGGTGCCGTGGCCTCGCTCGTCATCCAGCCCACCAGGTCGCCGTCGACCCGCTCCCACACCGGTTGCACCGGCCGGGTGTGCGGGCGACCGTCCACATCCACGGTGGCCGCCACGCCGATCCCGATCGAATGGGCCATCCCGGCGAAGACAGGCGCGATCTCGTCCAGTGTCGTGCGCATGGGTTCGACCGTAGGAACTCAACCTCCGTTGAGGTCAAGTGCTGAGGGACCGGTAGCGGCGGAGGGAGAGGGGGACGAAGATCGCCACCAGGGCGAGGGGCCAGGCCACCGCGAGCAGCAGGGCGTTGTCGGTCATCCAGGAGCCGGCGCCCCAGGCGGGGTTGCCGAACAGGGCGCGGGTGGCCGCCACCGTGGCCGACATGGGGTTGGCCTCGGCCACCGCGCCCAGCCAGCCGGGCATGGTCGACGGGGCCACGTAGGCGTTGGAGATGAAGCCGATCGGCCACACCAGCACCTGCACCACGACCGCGGCCTCGGGCGTCCTCAGCAGCAGACCGAGGTAGATGCCGACCCAGATGAAGGCGAACCGCAGGAGCAGCAGCAGCCCGACGGCGAGGGCGGCGCGCCCCAGCCCCTCGTTCCAGCTCCAGCCGATGGCCCGACCGGCGAGGACGAGGCTGACCAGGCCGATGACGGCAGTGACCATGTCGGCCACGCTGCGCCCGACGAGGACGGCGCCCGGCGCCATGGGCATGGACCGGAACCGGTCGGTGATGCCCTTGGAGGCGTCGGTGACGACCTCGAGGACGGTCCCCTCGATGCCGAACAGCACCGACAGGGCCAGCATCCCGGGGACGAGGAAGGCCTCGTAGCCACCCTGGCCGGGGACCTCGAAGCCGCCACCGAAGAGGTAGGCGAACATCAGCAGGGTCAGCACCGGGAAGAAGAGGCCGACGGCGATGCCCCACGGCTGCTGGCGCCAGTGGAGGAAGGTGCGGCGGGTGACGGTCCAGGAGTCGGCCACCAGCCACCCCGGGGCCGACCGCTCGACAGGGACGTCGGGCGTGACGAGCGCGGTCATGCCGGCACCTCCTGCCGGCCGGTGAGGTGGAGGAAGACCTCGTCGAGGGTGGGGCGCCGCAGGGCGACGTCCTCGGCGACCAACCCGGCCGCGTCGAGGCCCCGGACCACGGCGGTGAGCGTGCCCACCCGGTCGCCGGCCGGCACGCTCACCCGACCCCGGGCCTCGTCGATCGTGGGCGGGCCGACCTCGGCCACGACCGCCGCCACCGCGGCCAGGTCGGCGGTGTCGGCCACCTCGACCTCGACCCGGTCGCCGCCGAGACGGGCCTTGAGATCCGACGGCGTCCCCTCGGCCACCACCCGGCCGTCGCCCAGGACGCAGATGCGATCGGCCAGCTGGTCGGCCTCGTCCAGGTACTGGGTGGTGAGCAGGACGGTCGTGCCCTCGGCGACGAGGGCCCGGATGCCGTCCCACACCTCGGCCCGGGCCGCGGGGTCGAGCCCGGTGGTGGGCTCGTCGAGGAAGAGCACCGCCGGAGCCAGGATGAGGCTGGCGGCCAGGTCGATCCGGCGCCGCATCCCGCCCGAGTAGCCGCTGACGGCACGGTCGGCGGCGTCGGCCAACCCGAACCGGTCGAGGAGGTCGCCGGCCCGGGCCCGGGCCGTGGCCACTCCGAGGTGGGACAGCCGGCCCAGCATCTCCAGGTTCTGGCGACCGGTGAGGATCTCGTCGACGGACGTGGACTGGCCCACCAGGCCGATGGCCGAGCGCACCGCCCCGGGCCGCTGGACGACGTCGTGCCCGGCCACCCGGGCCTCGCCCGCGTCGGGTCGGAGCAGGGTGGTGAGGATGCGGACGGCGGTGGTCTTGCCCGCACCGTTGGGGCCGAGGAGACCGCAGACCGAACCGCGGGCAACGGCCAGGTCGACGCCGTCGAGGGCGTGGTGGTCGCCGAAGCGCTTGCGGAGGCCGACGGCCTCGATGGCGGGGGGAGCAGGCATGGGGCCTCCAACTCGGTACGGCGTACGAAGGGAGAGGAGACAATACCGTGCGTTGTACGGAGTGGCAAGCGAGCCGTACGCTGCGCCCATGCCCGAGCCCGCTCCCGACGAGGCCGCCAACCCGGCCGTCGAGCGGACCCGGCGCGGGATGGAGGCGCTCTGGAACCTGCGGGCACCGTCCGGGCGGGGGCCCAAGCAGGGCCTCACCGTCGACGGCATCGCCGAGGCCGGTGTCGCCCTGGCCGACGCCGGCGGCCTCGACGCCGTCTCGATGCGGAGGGTCGCCGACCGTCTCGGGGTGGGGACCATGTCCCTCTACACCTACGTGCCCGGCAAGCCGGAGCTCCTCGAGGTCATGCTCGACCGCGTCTACGGCGAGCCCGACGGCCCCGTCGCCCACGCCGATGGCTGGCGCGCCGCCCTCGAGGCCCATGCCCGCGCCGACTGGGAGCTCTACCAGCGCCATCCCTGGGTGCTCGCCACCCACGTGCGGGCCGTGCTCGGGCCCAACGAGCTCGACCGCTACGAGCGCGCCCTGCAGCGCGTCGACGGCATCGGCCTGACCGGGCGGGAGATGTCCGCGGTCGCCTCGCTGGTCGGCGGGTACGTCGCCAGCGCCGCCCGCGTGGTCGCCGAGGCCCGCACCGCGCCGGAGCGCACCGGGCTCACCGACGACGAGTGGTGGACGGCCCGCAGCGCCATCCTCGACCAGGTCTGGGACGCCGAGCGCTGGCCCGTCGCCAGCCGCATCGACGCCGAGGGCGGCTTCGAGGGCGACGGTCCCACGACGTCGTACCTGGAGAACGAGGCCCTCACCGACTTCGAGTTCGGGCTCCAGCGCGTCCTCGACGGCATCGAGGCTCTGGTCACATCGCGCATGGACGGCAAGTAGACGTCACGTTCACTAGGAGCGAATGGCTGCGACTTGGAAAGATGGCCCCGTGACCGATGCTCCTTGGCAAGACGATGCATGCTCCCTCGTGGACGCGTTCCGGGCGGGCGAGCGTTCCCCGGTCGAGGAGCTCGAGGCGACGCTGGCCGCCATCGACGCCTCCGACCTGAACTGCTTCTCCTTCGTCGACCCCGAACGGGCGCGGCAGGCGGCGGCCGACGCCGACGTGTCGTTGCCGTTCGGCGGCGTGCCCACCGGCATCAAGGAGCTCGAGCAGGTCGAGGGCTGGCCCGACACCGGAGCGTCCCTGGTCTTCAAGGACCGCATCGCCACCCACACCATGCACAGCACCCAGCGGATGCTGACCGACGGCGGCGTGGTGCCGGTGGGGCTCACGACGGCCAGCGAGTTCGGCGGTCTCAACGTCAGCGTCACCAAGCTCAACGGCGTCGCCCACAACCCGTGGCGCCACGGCAAGACGGTCGGCGGCAGCTCGGGCGGGTCCGCCGCCGCGGTGGCCGGCGGGCTGGTCAGCCTGGGCACCGGCGGCGACGGCGGCGGGTCGATCCGCATCCCCGCCGGCTACACCGGCCTGCTGGGCATGAAGGGCACCTTCGGGCGCGTCACCCGCGGGCCCCACGCCATGAGCCGGCCCAACACGGTCGTCAACGGCAACCTCTCCCGGTCCGTCCGCGACGCCGCCCGCGTGTTCGACGTGATGGGCGGGGTCGATCCCTACGACCCCACCTCGCTCCCCTCCCCCGGCAGCTACGAGGCCGGGCTCGGCACCCACGACCTGCGGGGCCTGCGGGTCGCCGTCGTCCCGAACCTCGGGGGCGTCACCCTCGAGGCCGGCGTCGAGGACCAGATCCGGGCCGAGGCCAAGCTGCTGATCTCCGAGAACGACATGGTCGAGGTCGACCTCGACGTCCGCCCCCCGAACCTGGCCGCCCAGTGGATGATGGGCAACCTGTCGACCCTCCTGGCCGAGCTCGAGGACTGCTGGCCGGGCTGCGCCAAGGACCTCACCGACGAGGTCGCCATCGGCCTGTTCCTCTCGCAGTCGCTCTACAACCTCCACACCGCGGCGGCGGCCGAGGACCTGCGGGTGAAGTCCTACGTCGCCATGGCCGAGGCCTTCGCCGAGGTCGACCTGATCATCGCCGCCACCAACCCCGGCCCCGCCTTCCCGGCCGATGCCGCGACCAGCAACCCCGAGGACGACCTGATCGACATGGCCAAGTCGTCGCCGGCCTTCCGCTACGCGTTCCGCGGCGCCCTGATGGGCACCCGGCTGGTCAGCGCCTTCGCCCCCAAGCTGCCCACCCAGATGCTCGACTACTTCAGCCAGAAGTTCCCCGACATGGTGAACATGGGCGCGCTGACGATCATCTCCAACATCTACGGCAACCCGGCCGTGTCGATCCCCGCCGGCACGGTCGACGGCCTGCCCGTCGGCCTGCAGGTGCTCGCCGCCCACCACCGCGACGACCTCCTCTTCGACGTCGCCCTCTCGGTCGAGCGCAACCGGCCCTGGCCGATGGTCGCCCCCGGCGTCACGACCCCGGGCCTCGCCACCCGCGCCTGACGCTGGCCGGGGCGCGGCGGGGGCCGTCGCCCCAGGCGACCAGC
>DASVEC010000050.1:0-5637 GCA_036380755.1 Iamia sp.
CAGCTGGACGGTCGCCGTCGCACCGGCCTCCCCACCGGCCGGCGCGATCGTCGCGTTGCCGCCGAACACGCTGACGACGGCGGGGGCGATGCCCTCGATCGGGCCGACGGCCTCGTCGAGCGCGGCACCGCCCGGAGCCAGCGGGTCGCCGCCACCGGCGACCGGGACGGGCCGCTCGACCCGCAGGCCGACCTCGAACGGGCACCCCTCCTCCAGGTCCTGGTGGAGCGAGGCCCGACCGGCCGACGCCGAGAACAGCGGCCGTGACGCGCCCGCCAGCCCGAGCACTGAGGCGGCGACGGCCACGCCGACGGCGAGGGCCGGGCTGCGCCGGACCAGCAGCGGGGCCCGGCGCCAGGGCGGCGAGGAGACGACGCGCAGCCACCGTCGCGCTGCGCCCCCCGCCGCTCGGACCCGGGACATCAGGGCTGGTTGAGCTCCACGCCGTTGCCGTCGGGGTCGGTGAGGAAGGCCTGGCGGCCGGTGCCCACCGCGCGGGGGTCGGACACCTCGACGCCCCGTTCCCGCAGCTCGGCCACCGCGGCGTCGATGTCGGCGACCTGGAGGGCGAAGTGCTGGCCGACCGCCGGGGGCGGGGCCGCCTCGATCAGGTGGACCTGCTGACCGCCCGCATCGAGCCACGCCCCGCCGAACCCGAAGTCGGGCCGGTCCGGCCGTTCGACCAGGCCGAGCACGTCGACGTAGAAGTCCCGGGCGACGACGGGGTCGGTGACGTTGATCGAGACGTAGTGGAGTCCGACCGGTTGCATCGCCCCAGCCTCGCACGATCCCGAACTCGGCGGAGTAGGTGCCCAGTTCTGGGCGTCTACTCCCCCGAGTTCGCAGGGGCGGGTCAGGTGGGCTGCGGCGGGACGGCGATGTCGGTGCGGTGGTGCATCCCGGGCCAGGAGATGGTGCTGAGGGCGACGTAGGCCTGGCGCCGGGCCCGGGCCGCGTCGGGGGCCCGGCCGACCACGTCGAGGACCCGGCCACCGGCGGTGACGAGGCGTCCGTCGCCGTCGAGGGCGACACCGGCGCAGAGGACCTCGGCGCCGTCGATGCCCCGGGCCTCCTCGATGCCCTCGATCACGTCGCCGGTGCGCGGCGCCACGGGGTAGCCCTCGGCGGCGGCCACGACCAGCACGATCCAGTCGTCCGAGGCGGTGACCGGGCCGGCCGTGCGCAGGTCGCCGTCGGCGGCCGCCGCGAGCAGCTCGGTCAGGTCCGAGGTGAGGCGGAGCAGCACGACCTGCGAGTCCGGGTCGCCGAAGCGGACGTTGTACTCGACCAGCTTGGGCCCCTCGGGGGTGAGCATCAGCCCGGTGTAGAGGACGCCCCGGTAGTCGATGCCGCGGGCGCGCAGGGCGGCCAGCGTGGGCTCGACGAAGTCGGACACCACCAGGTCGGCCAGGCCGTCGGGCTCCCCGGCGAAGGGCGACCACGCCCCCATGCCACCGGTGTTGGGTCCACTGTCGCCGTCGCCGACCCGCTTGTAGTCCTGGGCCGGCGGGAGGGCGACGGCGCGCTGGCCGTCGCACACCACGAAGACCGACGCCTCGGGGCCGGTCATGCCCTCCTCGATCACGACCCGCCGGCCGGCGGCGCCGAAGGACGAGCCCGAGAGCTTGTCGCGCACGTCGGCCTCGGCCTCGGCGAGCGACTCGGTGACGAGCACGCCCTTGCCGGCGGCCAGGCCGTCGGTCTTCACCACGTAGAGGCCCGGCAGCGTCCGGAGGAACTCCACCGCCGGATCGACCTCGGTGAAGGCGCCGTAGCGGGCGGTCGGGACCCCGGCCCCGGAGACCAGCTCCTTCAGGAAGGCCTTGGACCCCTCGAGCTGCGCCCCGTCGGCGCCCGGGCCGAAGACCCGCTTGCCCTGGGCCCGCAGCCGGTCGGCCAGCCCGTCGACGAGGGGCTGCTCGGGCCCGATGACGAAGAGGTCGGCGTCGAGCTCCTCGGGCGGTGTGGGCACCGACTCCGGGATCCCGGGGTTGCCCGGCGTGACGACGACCTCGGCCGTGCGGCCCAGGGCCAGCGCCAACCCGTGCTCGCGCCCCCCCGACCCGACGACGACGACCTTCATGCGGCCCCGTCGCGGCGGTGGACGTACTGGTCGCGGCCGGGGCCGGTGCCGACGAGGGTGACGGGCACGCCGACCTCGGCCTCCAGCCGATCGAGGTAGGCGATGGCCTCGGCCGGCAGGTGGCTCTTCTCGCGCACCTCGGTGAGGTCGGTGTTCCACCCCGGCATCTCGGCGTAGATCGGCGTGGCCTTGTGCAGGTCGGTCTGGTGGTACGGCAGCTGCTCGACCCGCCGGCCGTCGACCTCGTAGGCCACGCAGAGCTTCACCGTGTCGAGGGTGTCGAGCACGTCGAGCTTGGTGATGGCCAGCTCCGACAGCGAGTTGAGCCGCACGGCGTGGCGCAGCATCACCGCGTCGAACCAGCCCGGCCGGCGGCGGCGCCCGGTGTTGACGCCGTACTCGTGGCCCACGTCGACGAAGTGGTCGCCGAGGCGCAGCTCCTCGTCGGTCACGCCCTCCCGGTCCTTGCCGCCCACGGCGTCGTAGCTCATGGCCAGCTCGGTGGGGAACGGCCCGGTGCCGACCCGGGTGACGTAGGCCTTGGCCACGCCGACGACCCGGTCGATGTAGCGGGGGCCGACGCCGGCCCCGGTGCACACGCCACCGGCGACCGGGTTCGACGAGGTGACGAACGGATAGGTGCCGTGGTCGAGGTCGAGGAAGGTGGCCTGGGCGCCCTCGAACAGGACGTGCTGACCGGCCTCGAGGGCGTCGTGGACCAGGCCGACCGTGTCGGCGATGTGGTCCTCGAGCCGGGGCCGGTACTCGTCGAGGTACCGGTCGGCGATCTCCTCGGCATCGAGCGGCAGCTGGTTGAAGACCTTGGCCAGGACCTGGTTCTTCTCCTTGGCCAGGACCTCGAGCTTCTCCCGGAAGATCTTGGGGTCGAGCAGGTCCTGCACCCGCAGCCCCACCCGCGACGCCTTGTCGGCGTAGGCCGGGCCGATGCCCCGCTTGGTGGTGCCGAGCTTCGAGCGCCCCAGCCGGCGCTCGGTCAGACGGTCGATCTCCTGGTGGAACGGGAGGATCAGGTGGGCGTTGCCGCTGACCTTCACCCGCGACACGTCGATGCCCCGGGAGGAGAACGCATCCATCTCCTTGAGCAGCACGGCCGGGTCGACCACGACGCCGTTGCCGATGACGGGCGTGACGTGGCCGTAGAGGATGCCGCTGGGCAGCAGCTGCAGGGCGTAGGTCTCTCCGTCGACCACCAGGGTGTGGCCGGCGTTGTGGCCTCCCTGGTAGCGGACCACCATGGAGGTCTCCTTGGCGATCAGGTCGGTGAAGCGACCCTTGCCCTCGTCACCCCACTGGGTGCCGACCAGGACGGTGGCGGGCACGACGGACTCCTCTGGTGCCGGACGGGACGGCGGGCCACGCTACTGCCCCGGTCCCGAAAGGCCCCAGCCCGTCAGAACGTCCCGCACACCTCCATGCCGTAGGAGGCGAAGCGATCGGTCAGCCGCGTGTCGGGCGTGCGCAGGGCCTTGCCCTCCTCCGCCGACGGGTTCAGGTGGATCGACTCGATGTGCTCGTCGAGGTCGGCGTACAGATCAGTGAGGTAGGCGGTGTCGCCGTCGGGCGGCTGGATGCCCTTGAGGCCGTTCGACATCCCCTGGTAGGCGGGGACGACCTTGGCCCGCACCCAGCGGTCGGGGCGATCGACGTAGATGCCCGACTCGCCGGTGGCGGCGGCCTCGTAGAGGTCGGCGTCGTGGGCCTCCTGGAGCTCCTCGAGCCGCTTCTCGGTCGAGGCGCACACGTCGTCGGCCACGGCCACGTACTGCTCCTGGCTCGGCCCCGCCGACTTCGAGCACCCCGCCACGGCCAGCACGGCGAGGGTCAGGGCGGGGATCAGCAGGGCCAGGGGTCGGCGACGGTGGACGGGGCTCACCGCCCACCGATCGGCATCTCGCCCCCCGACCTTGAGCCGGGCAGCCTCTGCCAGACGAGGCCTCAGGCGTCGCCGATGGCGTAGACGCGGCCACCGCGGGCGCCGACGAAGATGCGGCCGTCCCACACCGCCGGCGTCGACTCGACGCAGCCCTCGAGCTCGACCGACCACAGCTCGGGCGGGTCGACCCGGGGATCCGACAGGTCGAAGCCGTGGAGGACGCCGTTGCAGTCGCCCTGGACCCACACGTCGTCGACCACGACCGGCGACGACCAGGTCGGCCCGGGGAGCTGCTTCTCCCACAGGATGTCGCCGGTCTCGGCGTCGGCCCCGATGATGCGCCCGCTGTCGGTGGGGGCGATCACGATCCCGTCGGCGATCGCGGGGGTGGCCCAGATGCCGTTGTCGTCGGCGATCGACCACACGATCGGGTCCTCGGGGTTCGACGGGTCGAGCTTCACCAGCTGGCCGACCTCCTGGCTGCGGGTGCTCGACGACGCCCGCTCGACCTGCTGGCCGAAGTAGAGCATCCCCTCGTCGTCGGCCACGAGGGAGGCGTCGGTGTCGTCGCCGCTCCAGAACCGGAACACCCGCTCGGGCGTGCCCCCGTCGGCCAGGCCGGAGATGTCCCAGCCCTGGACCAGCCCGCCCGAGTTGGTGAAGTAGAGGGTGTCGCCCACGACCACCAGCGAGTTCTCGATCGAGACGTCCTCGCCCCGGCTGCCCGAGCCCGACAGGTCGCTCAGCAGCTCCTCGTCCCAGCCGGGGGCGTTGAAGACGACCTCGGGGGCGACGGTGACGAGGCCGTCGGCCCCCATCTCGCGGTTGAGCTTGACGATGAAGAACTGCGAGTTCTCGCCCCCCTCGAACAGGTAGTCGTCGATCACCAGCGGCGAGCTGTCCCAGTCGTCGTTCCAGAGCGTGGGCGCCACGTCCTCGGCGTTCATGCTCCAGAGGCTCTCGGGGGCCTCCCGGTCGGTGGCGATGACGTGGAAGTCGGCCCGGCTGCCGCTGTAGAGGAGCGGGAAGCCGTCGGGGTCGCGGGTGACCGAGCCCTTGACGATGTCGCCGATCTCGAACGGCGGGATGATGTCGGAGCCGTCGTCGGCGTCGAGGAAGTGGACGCCCTTGTCGTAGGCCCCGAAGGCGACCCACGTGCGGCCGGAGTCGGGGTCCTCCCAGACCGACGGCTGTCCCGTCCAGCCCGTGCCGCACCAGGTCTTGGCCTCGCCGCCGACGGAGGACTCGCCGCAGAACCCACCCTCGGGCGGCACGCTCCACAGGATCTCGGGCGCCTCGGGCACCGGGCCCTTGCCGTAGTAGGAGCGGGTCGGGTTGCCCCGGAAGGTCAGGAGGCCGTCGACGTCGGCCGTCCACGGGTTGCCCGACGAGGCCGGATCGACCCAGCCGTCGTAGCCCTCGTCGTTGGCGTAGGGGCCGTCGTCGGCGACGGGCTCGGCGGCGCCGGCCGCCTGCTCGCCGTCGGTCGCGCCCCCGCCGTCGGAGCCGTCGCCGTCGTCGGCCGATCCGTCCGAGGTGGTGGACCCGCCGTCGCCGGTGGTGCGGCCCAGGCCGTCGGTGACCCTGTCCTCCACGCAGGCGAACAGGAGGAGCGACAGCAGGAGCACCGCCGCGAGCGACCGCTGCTGGCGCTGCACCT
>DASVEC010000051.1:0-2392 GCA_036380755.1 Iamia sp.
GGGATGCGCACCAGCGCCTCGGTGCCGACCACCATGCCGTCGTCGAGGGCGCGGCGCAGGGTGGTCTCGACGTTGGCGCGCCGCTGGGCCGCGACGCGCAGGGCCTCGTTGAAGACCTCGACCCGGTTCCGGCCCCGCTCCTTGGCCCGGTAGAGGGCGGCGTCGGCGTCGCGCAGCAGCCGCTCGGGTGGGTGCCCGGCGTCGTAGGCCATCCCGATCGATGCCGACATGGGGAGCGAGCCGTCGCCGAAGGCCACGGGGACCTCGAGGGCGGCCCGGATCCGATCGGCCAGGGCGCCGATGTCGGTCTCGTCCCCGCCCTCGGCCACGACGACGAACTCGTCCCCGCCCAGACGGGCGACGGTGTCACCGGCCCGGACCGTGCGCCGGAGCCGGCTGGCCACCTCCACGAGCAGGTGGTCGCCCGCCTCGTGGCCGCGCTCGTCGTTCACGTGCTTGAACCGGTCGAGGTCGACGAAGAGCAGGGCCACCCGCTCGCCCTGGCGGCGGCTCCGCTCCAGCGCCTGACCGACTCGGTCCATCAGCAGCGCCCGGTTGGGGAGCCCCGTCAGCTGGTCGTGGAATGCCTGCCAGGCCAGCTGGGCGGCGGCCTCGGCCCGCTCGGTGATGTCGCGGACGTTGCCCACGATGCCGGCGACGGCGGGGTCGTCGAGCCGGTTGGTCGCCACGATCTCGAGGTGGCGCCAGCCGTCGTCGCCGCGGTAGCGGACCTCCACCCGGATCGTCGACCCGGGCGCGGCGATGAGGTCGACGAAGCCGGCCAGACCGGCGTCGGTGTCGTCGGGGTGGACCCGCTCCCACTGCATCTGGTCGCCGGCGTGGAGGGGGTGGCCGAGGACGGTCTCGGCCGTCGGGCTGGCGTAGAGGACCACGCCCTGCTCGTCGTGCACGCAGATGAGGTCGGCGCTGCGCTCGAGGAAGGCCTCGAGCAGGACCTTGCCCGCCCGCACCTCCTCGTCGGCGGCCCGCTGGGCGGCCGCGAGGGCGTGTTCGTGGGAGATGTCGGCGAAGGCGATCACCAGCGAGACGACCTCACCGGCATCGTCGAACACGGGCTCGGTGGCCAGCCGCAGGGCCACCCGCTCACCGTCGTCCCGGATGATGTACATGACCCGGTCGGTGACCGGCTCACCGGTGAGGGCGGTGTGGATGATGGGCCGCTCCTCGAGCGGGATGAGATGCCCGTCGACGTCGTAGGTGTTCCACGTCCCGTTCCGCACCCGGTCCGAGAACGAGGCCGGATCGCCGCCCAGGATGCGCCAGGCCGCCTGGTTCGACAGCTGGACGTTGCCCTCCAGGTCGGCCATGACCACGCCCTGCTCGAGGGCCTCGAGACAGGCCCGCTGGGCGGCGCGCACCTCGTCGAGGGCCATCTCGGCGAGCCGGCGCTCGGAGATGTCCTGGACCTGGGACACGAAGTACTGCGGGACGCCCTCGTCGTTGCGGACGAGGGAGACGTCGAGCTGGCACTCCACGGCGGTCCCGTCCGCCCGGATGTAGCGCTTCTCCATCGTGTAGCCCTCGATCTCGCCGGCGAGGGTGCGCCGCAGGTGATCGAGGTCGAGGTCCAGGTCCTCGGGGGCGGTGATGTCCTGGAAGGTGAGCTCGAGGAGGGCGGCCTGGGAGTAGCCCACGATGCGGCTCAGGACCCGGTTGACGCGCAGGAAGCGACCGTCGGGCGCCACCAGCGCCTTGCCGATGGGCGCGTGCTCGAAGGCCAGGCTGAACCGGGCCTCGGCATCGGCGAGCCGCAGGGCCAGCTCGGCGCTCACCTCGTCGACGGACATCACTGCCCCCCATCGGCCCCCGCCGGGACATCCTGAACGGATCGGCCGGCTCGATGCCCGGGGCATGCTGTGCCGATGCCCGCCCCGCTCGACGCCGCCGCCGTCATCGCCGCCCTCGGCCTCAAGCCCCACCCCGAGGGCGGGTGGTTCGCCGAGACCTGGCGGGACGCCCCCGCCGACGGGAGCCGGGGCGCCGGCACCGCCATCTACTTCCTCCTCGATGCCGACCAGGTGTCCCACTGGCACCGGATCGACGCCGTCGAGACCTGGCACCACTACGCGGGCGGGCCCCTCGACCTGATGATCGCCCCGGACGCCACCGGACCGGTCGCCACCACCCGGCTCGGGCCCGACCTGGCCGGCGGCCAGCGCCCCCAGGGCATCGTCCCCGCCGGGGCGTGGCAGGCCGCCCGCCCGGTGGACGGCCCCGTCCTGGTCGGGTGCACCGTGGCCCCGGCCTTCGAGTTCGCCCACTTCGAGCTGGCCCCCGCCGGCTGGTCCCCCGACCCTTCGCCGAACCGGTGATCAGATCGGACGGGAAACCGTCCGATCTGATCACGGGTTCGAGGGGGCGCCACACTGGT
>DASVEC010000052.1:0-6379 GCA_036380755.1 Iamia sp.
CGCCGGCGCCCACCGCGCCATCGTCCACTTCTACAACTCGACCTCGACGCTGCAGCGCCGGGTCGTGTTCGGGCTGGACAAGGCGGGCATCACCGAGATCGCCGTCAACGCCGCCCGGCTGTGCCGGAAGCTGGAGGAGACCGTCCCGGACACCGACGTCCGCTACGAGTACTCGCCCGAGAGCTTCACCGGCACCGAGCTGGACTACGCGGTCGAGATCTGCGAGGCGGTGGCCGACGTCATCGAGCCCACCGTCGACCGGCCGCTGATCATGAACCTGCCGGCGACGGTCGAGATGTACACGCCCAACCTCTACGCCGACGCCATCGAGTGGTTCCTGCGCACCGTGCGCAACCGCGAGGCCGTCGTGCTGTCGCTGCACCCCCACAACGACCGGGGCTGCGCCGTGGCCGCCGCCGAGCTGGGCGTGCTGGCCGGGGCCGACCGGGTCGAGGGCTGCCTGTTCGGCAACGGCGAGCGCACCGGCAACGTCGACCTGGTGACCCTGGGCCTCAACCTGTTCAGCCAGGGCATCGACCCCGGGATCGACCTCCACGACATCGACGCCATCCGCCGGGTGGCCGAGTACTGCAACCGGCTGCCGGTCCACGAGCGCCACCCCTACGCCGGCGACCTCGTCTACACCGCCTTCTCGGGTTCGCACCAAGACGCCATCAAGAAGGGCTTCGCCGCCCTCTACGCCGGCGCCGAGGCGGTCGGGCGGGGCCGCGACTACGAGCGCTGGGAGGTCCCCTACCTGCCGATCGACCCGGCCCACGTGGGCCGCACCTACGAGGCCGTCATCCGGGTCAACAGCCAGTCGGGCAAGGGCGGCGTGGCCTACATCATGGAGACCGAGCACGGCTTCTCGCTGCCCCGGCGGCTCCAGATCGAGTTCTCCAAGACGGTGCAGACCATCGTCGAGGACACCGGCACCGAGATCTCGCCCGGCGCCATGTGGGACGCCTTCACGACGACCTACCTGCCCGCCGACCCGGCCTTCGTCCTCCGCTCGAGCGAGCTGACGACCTCGTCCGACGGCGACAGCACGATCACCGCCCAGGTCGTGGCCGACGGCCAGCCCGTCACCATCACCGGCACCGGCAACGGCCCGGTGGCCGCGTTCGTGGCCGCGGTGCGATCGGGCCTCGGCCTCGACATCGACGTCGTCGACTACAGCGAGCACTCGCTCGGCGCCGGCTCCGACGCCGTGGCCGTCGCCTACGTCGAGACCCAGGACGCCGAGGGCACCGTGCGGTGGGGCGTCGGCACCGACGCCAACATCATCACCGCCAGCCTCAAGGCCGTCCTCGGCGCCGCCAGCCGCAGCCAGGCCGAGACCAGCTAGCCCGAACCCTGCCGAACTCGGGGGAGTAGACGCCCGAAACTGGGCGCTTACTCCCCCGAGTTCGCCGAGGGGTGGGGGTCAGACGGCGCGGCGGACCTCGGGGCGGAGCTCGCGGCTGTCGAGCGTGCCGGGGCCACAGGTCACCACCACCCGGCCGCCGCCGGCGCCCTTGGCCACGTAGAGGGCGCCGTCGGCGCGGGCCAGCAGCTCGTCGGCGTCGGGGGCCGGGTGCTCGCGGCCGTCGGTCACGGCGATGCCCACGCTCAGCCCGCACCGGGCCGTGGCCCCGCCCACCACGAACGGGGCCCGCATGGCCTCGATGGCCCGACGGGCCAGCTCCTCGGCCCCGGCCCGGCTGCTCGGCCCCCGGCGGAGGGCGACCATCTCGTCGCCGCCGACCCGCCCGAGCACATCACCGGGATCGAGCGCGGCACGGATGCGGTGGGCGGCGTCGACCAGGGCGGTGTCGCCGGCGCCGTGGCCCAGGCGGTCGTTGACCAGCTTGAACCCGTCCAGGTCGAAGTAGAGCAGGGCGATGGGCTCGCGCTCGGGTTGGGCCAGGGCCGCGGCCACGGCCTCGATCGTCGCCGCCCGGTTGGCCAGCCCGGTGAGGGGGTCGGTGCGGGCGGCGCGCTCCAGGGTCCGGCGCTGCCCGGCCCACTCGACGACCAGCCGGGCCATGCTGGCCACCCGCCGGACCCGCTCGGCCACGATGCCCGGCGGTGAGGCCTCCGGATGGGTGGCGGCGAGGACGAGGGCCTGGGCCGAGCCGTCGGCCGACCACACCCGGGTGGCGACCCAGGCCGTCAGGCCATGGCGCCGCCCCGCCTGGCGACCCGCAGGGTCGAGATCGGCCACCGCGCCCGAGACGGGGTCGCCGTCGCCGACCCGGTCCGACCACACCGGATCGGCGGTCACGGCCCGCAGGAGGTCGACCGCGGCGGGGTGGCCGGTGACGTGCCGCGACGGCCCCTCGCCGTCGAGGGCGATGCCGAAGGGCACCCCCGGCAGGCGCCAGTCGGCCAGCCCGGGCAGGGCGTCGGCCACCTCCTCGACGGTGGCGCCGGCGGTCATCAGGCTCACCACCCGCTCGTGGGTGCGCTGGTCGTCGTTCACCCGGCCGGTGACGATCGTGCGGCGCGACCCGGGGTGACCGAACCGGCCCGAGCTGAGCTCCAGCCACCGCCACCCCGCCTGGGCGTGGCGCAGGCGGAGCGGTGCCGCCACCCCGATCGACGCCGCCGGCGTGCCGACCCGGGCCTCGGCGGCGAAGGCGCGCTCGGCGTCGTCGGGGTGGAGGAGCTCCCGCATCGGTCGCCCGACGAGGGTCGCCGGCTCGACGCCGAGCAGGATCCCGGCCACGGGGTTGGCGTACTCGACGACGCCCGTGGGCCCGACCACCAGGATCAGGTCGTTGAGCCCGCCGAAGACGGCGTCGCCGGCCCCGCTGTCCAGCCCGGCAACGAGGTGGATCGCCACCTCACCGGGCGCCATCCGGGAGCGGGTCGGGACGGCGGTCATGGACAGGATTTCGCCACGCAACGTGGCGGTCCTGCGCCGGGGGTGTCAGTCGGCCGGAGCGATGGAGGCGAAGGCCCGGACCCGGTCGAGCTTGAGGAGCCGCTCGTCGGCGTCGCGCGCCCCGACGAGCACGTAGTCGGCCCGGAACTCGGGGAGGATCTCGCCGTCACCATCGACCAGCCAGGCCAGGGCCAGACGCCGGGGCACCCGGACCTGCTCGGGGTGCTCGTAGGAGCCGAAGACGCGGTCCCAGAACGGCGTGCTGACGCCGTGGTTCTTCATCGGAGCACCGAAGTGGTGATGGAAGTGGTGCCGGCGCACCAGGTGCTGGTAGCGGCTCTTCGGCGCCTTCAGGTGCGAGACCATGTGCTGGTACTCGTAGAAGAAGTAGCCGACGGCCCAGCCCACGCCGACGGCCACCCCGGCGACGGGCCCGGCGACCAGCCAGCCCAGGGGGCCCCACAGCACGGCGCCGACGAGCAGCATCCCCGTCCACGACAGCAGGTGGGTGTGGGAGAACGACCAGGCCGAGGTGACGTGGTGCTCGAGGTGCTCGCGGCTCATGATCCCCTTGCCGTGCAGGTGGTGCATGGCGAAGCGGTGGAGCATGTACTCGGCCCAGGTCCAGATGGCCCACCCGACGGGGAAGGCGACGAGGAGGGTGAGAGCGGTGGTCATGGCGGCGTTCCTTCAGTCGGCCGTCGGGAGGGGCAGGGCGGCGGCGCGGGCGATGGCCGACGCCAGGACGTCGGGCGAGGCCCCCCAGCCGCGGAGGAAGGCGGCGGTGATCTCCTGGCCCAGCAGGGCGCCGGTGGTGGGCACGCCGACGCCCAGACCGTCGACCAGCAGGGCGCCGTTGAGGGCCACCAGCCAGGCGAGGGTGCGGACGAGGGCGCCGTCGAGCGGCTGATCGAGGGGGTCGGCCACCGGCTCGTGGGGGGTGAGGGCGCCCGCCTCGACCGCCGCGGCCAGCAGGCGGCGGGGGGTGGCGAGGACGGCCATGGCGTGGGGCACGACGGCGGCCGCGTCCTCGGTGTCCTCCACGCCCTCGGTGACCAGCAGCCGCTGCTGGAGGCGGAACTCCCGGGGGTGGTGGTCGGGGGCGCTGAGGAAGAGCCGGGAGAAGGCGACGAGCCGGGCCAGGGCCGCCGTCCGCTCGTCGAGGTCGGAGAGCTCGGCGTCCCACCCGGCGACCGACGCCAGGGCGACGTCGCCCAGGACCCGGAGGGCCTCCTGCTGCAGCGAGGACAGCAACGCCGACCGGGAGGGGAAGTAGGTGTAGAGGCTGGCCGGGGCGTAGTCGGCCGCATCGGCCAGGGCCGCCATCGTCAGCCCGTCGGGGCCCAGCTCCTCGACCAGGTCGGCGGCGAGGGCCAGCAGCGAGTTGCGCCGGGCCTCGCGCTTGCGAGTCCGGCGATCACCGGTCGATCCATCGACGTTTTCCGAAGGCACGTCGGAAAACGTACGACGATCGGACTGCGTCGGTCAAGCCATGCCGTAGGCCCGGGTCGGGCGGAGGCGGAGGACCACCCGCTGGTCGCTGATCATGGCGGCGCGGTAGTCGTCCCAGTCGGGGTGTTCGCCCTGGACCGAGCGGTAGAGGTCGACCAGCTCCTCGACGGTGGCGTCGTCGGGGGCGGCGGCCACCGGGGTGAGGTCGGCCTCGCCCTCGAGCACGGCGTAGGACCAGAAGTCGTCGGCCGTGACGTGGAGCGAAGCCCGTGGGTCGCGGACGAGGTTGGCGTACTTGGCCCGGTCGGCGGTGATCGAGATGCGCACCACGCCGTCGTCGCCCACGGCGAAGTTGATGTTCGACAGCTGGGGCCGGCCGTCGCCCTTCAGGGTGGCGAGCACCCCGTGGTCGCGGGTGCGGGCGTAGTCGAGGGCAGCGGTGAGGTCCATGACCGGCCCAACGTCGGACGGCGCCCGGCTACTCCCCGACCGAGCCGCCGACGAGCTCCCGGATCAGGTCGGCGTGACCGTTGTGGCGGGCGTACTCCTCGATCATGTGGAGGTGGATCCAGCGCAACGAGACGGGCTCGCCCCGCCGTCGGCCGGTGTCGTCGAGCTCGTGGCGGGCGGCGATCTCGCGGCTGACGTCGCACCAGTGGTGCCAGGTGGCGAGATCGTCGTCCCAGACCGCCCCGTCGAGCAGCTCGAGCTCGCCGTCGGGGTGGGCCTCGGTCCAGTAGAGCCCGCCGGGGGCGTCCTGGCCGTCGAGGACGCGGGCGAACCAGTTCCGCTCGACCTCGGCCATGTGCCGGACCAGCCCGTGGAGCGACAGCAGCGACGTGGGCACCGGCCGAGCCCGGCGCTGGTCGTCGGTGAGGCCGTCGACCTTCAGCAGCAGGGTGGCGCGGTGGTACTCCAGCCACGCTTCCAGGGCCGCCCGCTCACCGTCGAGGTAGGGCGGGTCGGTGCGGCGGGGATCTTCGAGCGACTCGACGGGCATGGCCCCACACTGGCCTAGGTTCGGCCGATGGCCGCCATCGACATCGGACGCATCGGCATCTGGACGTTCCAGCTCGATCTGGTGCCCTCGTCCCGGGCCGTCGAGCACGTGGACGAGCTCGACGAGCTGGGGTACGGAGCCGTCTGGGTGCCCGAGGCGGTGGGGCGCGAGGCCTTCACCAACGCCGCCCTGCTCCTGCGGGGCGGCACCGACATCGTGGTGGCCACCGGCATCGCCTCCATCTGGGGCCGGGACGCCATGGCCGCCGGCGCCGCCCACAAGACGGTCACCGAGGCGTACCCCGACCGCTTCCTCCTCGGCCTCGGCGTCAGCCACCAGCCCATGGTCGAGGGCATCCGGGGCCACGACTACTCCCGGCCCTACTCGGCCATGAAGGCCTACCTCGAGGGCATGGACGGCGGGATGTTCTTCGCCGCCCCGCCGACGAGCCCGCCCCGCCGGGTGCTGGCCGCCCTGCGCCCCAAGATGCTCGAGCTGGCCCGGGACACGACCGACGGCGCCCACCCGTACTTCGTCCCGCCCGAGCACACCGCGGTGGCCCGCGAGGCGCTCGGCCCCGACAAGCTCCTGGCCGTCGAGCAGGCCGTCGTGCTCGACACCGACCCCACCAGCGCCCGGGAGAAGGCCCGCAGCCACACCCACATCTACACCGGCCTGCCCAACTACAAGGGCAACGTCCAGCGTCTCGACCCCAGCTTCACCGACGAGGACTTCGCCCACGCCGGCAGCGATCGCCTCGTCGACCACATCGTGGCGTGGGGGTCGATCGACGACGTCGTGGCGCGGGTGCAGGCCCACCTCGACGCCGGCGCCGACCACGTCTGCCTCCAGGTCATCGACGGCACCAACGACGTCCCCGCCGCGGCCTGGCGGGACCTCAGCGCGGCCTTCTCGCTGGGCTAGCCGGTGTTGCGGAGGCCGTTGGCGATGCCGTTGATGGTGAGGAGGAGGGCGCGCTGGAGGGTCGGGTCGCGGCGCTCGCCGTCGGCCCGCCAGCGGGCCAGCAGCTCGACCTGGAGGACGTGGAGCGGGTCGAG
>DASVEC010000053.1:0-3400 GCA_036380755.1 Iamia sp.
CTCCTCGCCGCCCACCGCCTCGAGCTCCCCTTCGGCTTCGACCCCAGCCGGACCTAGCCGCTCGTCATGTGACCGTCTGCCCAACACGGCGCGAACCGGTCGGTACGAGGGGTCTGCGCCATGTTCGGGCGGGGGTGAGGCGACATCGGTCGGGGCGGAGGACGTCGATGTGGCCGTCGGGCTGGAGGGTGAGGGTGAAGCCGCCTTCGTGGACCTTGTGGTGGTGGTAGCGGCACAGGGGGACGAGGTTGGTCATGTCGGTGCGGCCGCGGTCGTTGGTGGGATCGGGGTCCCAGTCCTCGATGTGGTGGGCTTCGCACCAGTCGATGGGCGCCTCGCAGCCGGGGAAGGCGCAGTGCCTCGCATGCCGGAAGCGCAACGCCCGGCGTTGGGCCCGGTTGGCGAGGCGGATGTCCTTGCCGGCGTCGAGGACCTCGCCGTCGGCGTTGATGACGAGGCGGTGGACATCCGCGCCGCACAGGAGTCGTGCGAGGGAGGCGGGTGGGAGGGGGGTGCCGTCGGCGATCTCGCAGATGCGGGTGCGCATGTCGTCGGTGTCGGTGACGGGCTGTCCGATCAGGGTGCGTTGGTCGCAGATGACCTCGACGGAGGGCCGCGGCCGTCCGTGCTTGAGCCCGACGCGTGCCTTGCGGGCGAAGATCTGGACGACGGCCTGCCCGCGTCGTTCGGCGGGGGAGAGTCCGTCGTCGGGGCCGTAGATGCCGACGCGGTACATCTCGTCGACCTCGGCGTCGATGGCGGAGCGGATGATGGTGCCGTGCTCGGCGTCCATCTCGCCGTCGAGGACGAAGCGCCCGTCGAAGGTCTGCGCCAGCGACACCGCGACCCGTGGGGCGGTCTCGACGATCGGCTCGTCGGGGTCGATGGAGCCGACGTGGAGCCGAGCGGCTTGTTGCCAGGCCCGCAGGAACCGTCCGGCGTCGATGACCCGGAGGTCGGCGACCTCGTCGACCAGGTAGGCCTCCTGCTCGGCCACGATGTCGGCCAGCTCGGGTGTGCGCACCTCGACGAGCAGGTCGACCTTGGCCCGCCCCAGCCGCCCAGCCCGGAACGCGGCCTCCACGACCGGCATGTCGCGCAGCGCCCGGGCGAGATGGACATCAGCCTGACAGCGGCTCCGGGTCTGGTCGACCCGAGCGGCCAGCCACCCCGCCGTGGTCCGCGCCGCATCAGCCGCATGCAGCATCCGCCGATCGAAGGCACCCGTGGCGGCGACCAGCGCCCCCTCCAGGCGAGCCTTCAAGGCGTGCAGCTCGAGGAGGTGCTCCACGATCTCGACGTCGCTCAGACCCTGAAGGTCGACGTCGAAACGGGTGGAATCCATGTCGAGAAGTGTAGCGAACACACGCGCGTAGATCAACAGCAAGCCCAAGGAAAATAAGGGTTTGAGCCGCCTGGGGATGGGAACCGGGAGCCCGCGACCCGCCCGCCGCTCCACCCCCTCACCAGCCATCGGTACGACCGACGCAACGCGCGATCACACCGGATGGCCCGCGGGATGCAGCAGGTCAGCCGATGCCGTGGTCCCTCGCCCAGAGGGCGGCTTCGGCCCGGCTCTTGACGCCGATCTTCCGGAAGACGCTCTGGGTGTGGGTCTTGACCGAGTTGGGGCTGAGGTAGAGGTCGTCGGCGATGGCCCGGGTGCTCATGGCCCGGGCCAGGCGCTCGAGCACCTGCGCCTCGCGCCCGGTGAGACCGGGCGGGCGCACCCCCTCGGGGCCGGGCTCGCCCAGGAGCAATCGGACGAAGGCGTCGCGGTCCTCGGCGGCGGCGTCGCGATCGGCCGCCGCGGCCGCCCGATCGGCGGCGGCCCGCGCCGCCACCTCGGCCGCGGTGTGGGCGGCGGGATCGGCCGCGAGGGCGGCATCGACGGTGCGCGCCCGGGCATCGCGCTCCTCGGCGGCGAGGTCGCGCTCGTTGGCCCGGCGGATCAGCCCGTCGATCTCGGGGTGGCGGCGCCGACCGGGCGCGGGCCCGTCGTGACGGTCCTGATCCGACGACGGGGTCATGGTCACTAGGAGGCCTCGGCCAGGGCGGCGACGAGCTCGTCCTTCGACATCTGGGACCGGCCCTCGACCTTGGCCTTCGCCGCCCGCTTCTGGAGGTCGGACTTGGACAGGTCGTCGAGCTCGCGGCGCCGCTCGCGGGTCTTTCGGGCCGCGGTGATGTCGTCGAGGCTGGCCTCCAGGGCCTTCATCAGGTTGCGCGGCTCGTCCCGCTCCTCCTCCTCGGCCACGACGACCTCGCCGCCCTTGGCCTTCTGGCGGACGAGGTCGGCCACCCGCTGCCGGTAGGTGTCCTCGTAGGCCATCGGGTCGAAGTCGGTGGTGAGGGTGTCGATCAGCTGGCCCGCGATCTTCAGCTCCCGATCGCTGAGCGTGATCTTCCCGGGCACCTCGAGATCGGCGGGGGAGCGGATCTCGTCGCCGAAGAACATCGTCTCGAGCACCAGCACGTCCTCGCCCTCCATGGGGCGGATGGTCGCCAGGTGCTCCTTGTTGCGCATCACGAAGCGGGCGATCGCCACCCGCTCGGACCGCCTCATGGCCTCGCGCAGGAGGGCGTAGGGCTTCTTGGCCCCGTCGTCGGGGGCCAGGTAGTACGACCGGTCGTAGGCGATCGGGTCGATCTGGTCGAGGGCCACGAAGTCCTCGACCTCGATGGTGCGGGTGCGGCGGGGCTCGACCGACGCCAGCTCGTCGGGGGTGACGATGATCAGGTCGCCGTCGTCGGTCTCGTAGCCCTTGACGATGTCCTCGTAGTCGACCTCCCGCCCGGTGCCCTCGGCCACCCGCTTGTTGCGGATGCGCCGCCCCGTGCGCTCCTGCACCTGGTGGAAGTGGATCGTCTTCGACTCGGTGGCGGAGTAGAGCCCGACGGGCACGTTGACGAGCCCGAAGGAGATGGCTCCGGTCCAGATCGCTCTTGGCACGGGTTCCGCGCTGCCCACCCGGCCGGGGCTCAACCAGCGTGATCCGGAACCAGCGTGAAGCGGGAGGTGACCGGGAAGAAACGCCACCGTGCCCCACCACGTGGCCCTCATCGGGATGATGGCCGTCGGCAAGTCCACCACCGGCCGGGCCGTCGCCGAGCACCTCGGGGCCCGGTTCGTCGACACCGACGAGGTGATCGAGGCGCGCACCGGGCGCACCCTGCGGGAGCTCTGGCAGGAGGGGGGCGAGGATGCCTACCGGCCGCTCGAGCGCGAGGCGGTGCACGCGGCGCTGGCCGAGACGACGCCCGTCGTGCTGGCGACCCCCGGCGGTGTGGCCGTCGACGACGCCATGGCCGCCTACGTCGTCGGGCCCCACGTCACGACGGTCTACCTGCGGGCGTCGCTCGACACCCTCGTCCGCCGCATCGGCGATGCGCCCCGCCA
>DASVEC010000054.1:0-14032 GCA_036380755.1 Iamia sp.
GGCGCCACCGAGTGCTCCATCACCCCGACGGCGATGGCCGCCTTCGCCAACATGGGCGCCCTCAGCAAGCGGTCCGACGACCCGGGCACGGCCAGCCGGCCCTTCGACGTCGACCGCGACGGCTTCGTGATGGGCGAGGGCGCCGGCTTCCTCGTCCTCGAGGACTGGGACCACGCCGTGGGCCGGGGCGCCCGCATCCACGGCGAGCTGCTCGGCTACGGCGCCACCTGCGACGCCGGCCACATCACGGCCCCGTCGGAGGACGGCGCCGGCGCGGCCGCCTGCATCCACCGGGCGCTCGAGTCGGCGGACCTCTCTCCCTCCGACATCCGGCACGTCAACGCCCACGGCACGTCCACCCCGCTCAACGACGCCGCCGAGGCCCGGGCCATCTCGTCGGTGTTCGGCGCCGGCGCCCTACCGGTGACGTCGACCAAGGGCGTGACCGGACACCTCATCGGCGCCGCCGGCGCCGTCGAGGCCGCGGTGGCCCTGGCCAGCGCCATCGACGGCCTGGTGCCGCCGGTGGCGGGGACGTCCGAGGTCGACCCCACCCTCGACATCGACGTGGTGGTCGGCGGGGCCCGCTCGATCGAGGTCGGTCCGGTCGTGTCGACCTCCTTCGCCTTCGGTGGCCACAACGCCGCCCTCGTCCTCGCCCCCGCCTGATCCTCGTGCTCGACCCGTCCTCGTGACCGATCTCGTCGAGGCGGCCGAGGCGGAGCCGGGGCTGGCCACCGCCGCCCTCATCGAGCGGCCCCCGCCGACCGGTCCCACCCGACCCGACCGGCGCCACCCCGAGCCGACCCGGTCGCTCCCCGAGCCGCACCTCGACGGGCCGTCCCTCGGGCCGCCGACCGCGATCGGCGCCGATCGCCCTGGCATCGCCGGGGCCGGCCTCATCGAGATCGACGGGCGGACGGTCT
Organism: Iamia sp.; assembly: GCA_036380755.1. Taxonomy (GTDB): domain Bacteria; phylum Actinomycetota; class Acidimicrobiia; order Acidimicrobiales; family Iamiaceae; genus Iamia. Next base: position 927 of record DASVEC010000054.1, read on the forward strand.
CCTACTTCGAGGTGGGCGGCGGCCGCTGGTCGAGCCGGGACGCGGTGGCCGAGGCCGAGGTCGTCGAGCGCGCCCTCCTGCTCGGCGCCGACGTCGGCGTGCCGGTGCTGGGCGTCGTCCACTCGCTCGCCCTCGACCCCGCCGACCTGGCCGGCCTGGCCGTGTGGGGCCGGGTGGCCCACGCCGCCGTGCGGGCGTCGGGCGCGGTCCCCCTGCTGCTCGCCGTCACCGGTGCGTGCCACGGCGGGCTGGCCACCATCTTCGGGCTGGCCGACCACGTCGTGCTGACCCGCGAGGCCAGCGCCTACGTCAACGGGCCGGCGGCGGTGCGGGCCGTCACCGCCGTCGAGGTGACACCGGACGAGCTCGGCGGGGCCGCCGCCCACCACCGCGACACCGGGCTGGCCTCGCTGGTGGCCGACGACCGCGACGACGCCATCGCCGCCCTGGCCGACCTGCTCGCCTACCACCCGTCCTCGTGGGACACGCCGCTGCCGGTGGCGACGACGCCCGATCCCCCGGACCGGGCCTGCCACCGCGCGGCTGCGGTCGTGCCTCACAACGCCCGGGAGTCCTACGACGTGCGCGACGTCCTGGAGGACATCGCCGACGAGGGCAGCGTGCTCGAGGTGCGGGCCGACCACGCCCCCAACGTCGTCACCGCCTTCGCCCGGCTCGGCGGGCGGGCCGTGGCCGTGATCGCCAACCAGCCCCGGATCCGGGCCGGCACCCTCGACATCGCCGCCGGGTCCAAGGCCGCCCGCCACGTCCAGGCCGCCGACGCCGCCGGCATCCCTCTCCTGACCCTCGTCGACACCCCCGGCTTCGAGCCCGGGAAGGACCTCGAGTGGCGGGGGATGATCCGGCACGGCGCCGAGCTGGTCCACGCCTACTGCGCCGCCACCGTCCCCCGGGTGTGCGTGGTGCTGCGGAAGTCCTACGGCGGCGCCTACATCGTCATGGACTCCCGCGACATCGGGAGCGACCTGGTGCTCGCCTGGCCCACCGCCGAGATCGCCGTCATGGGGGCGCCCGGGGCGGTGGCCATCCTGAACCGCCGTGAGATCGCCGCGTCCGACGATCCCGACGCGACCCGGGCCGAGCTCATCGCCCAGTACGAGGCCACGTTCTGCACCCCGGCCGTGGCCGCCGAGCGGGGCTACGTCGACCAGGTCATCGAACCGGTCGCGACACGAGCCCATCTCGTCGCCGCCTTCGCCCGCCTCGCCGGCAAGCGGCCCCGCACCGTCGAGCGCCGCCACTCCGTCACCCCGTGCTGATCTCCCCCGGACCCTGAAAGGCCCCTCCGTGCTCCTCGCTGACCGCACCGTCCTGGTGACCGGTGTCCTGACGCCGTCGTCGATCGCCTTCGCCTGCGCCCGCCTGGCCCAGGAGCAGGGCGCGGACGTCGTGCTCACGTCGTTCGGCCGGGCCCTGAGCGTCACCGAGCGGGCGGCCAAGCGCCTGCCCACGCCGGTCGACGTGCTCGAGCTCGACGTCACCGACGCCGGCCACCTCGACCGCCTGGCCAGCACCCTGGGCGATCGCTGGGACCGCCTCGACGGCCTGGTCCACGCCGTCGGCTTCGCCCCCGAGGCCTGCCTCGGCCACCCCGACGGCCTCCTCGGCGCTGGGTGGGACGACGTCGCCACCGCCCTCCACGTGTCGACCTACTCGTTCGCCTCGCTGGCCCGGGCCGTCCGGCCCCTGCTGCAGCGGGGGTCGAGCGTCGTCGGCCTCGACTTCGACGCCTCGGTGGCCTGGCCGGCCTACGACTGGATGGGCGTGGCCAAGGCCGGCCTGGAGTCGGCCTCGCGCTACCTGGCCCGCGACCTCGGCCCGGACGGGATCCGGGTCAACCTGGTCGCCGCCGGCCCGCTGCGCACGGTCGCGGCCCGCAGCATCCCCGGCTTCTCCGACCTCTCCGACCCGTGGGTCGAGAGGGCCCCGCTCGGCTGGGACGTCGCCGATCCCGAGCCCGTCGCCCGCTCCGTCGTCGCCCTCCTGTCCGACTGGCTGCCCGCCACCACCGGCGAGATCCTCCACGTCGACGGCGGCGCCCACGCAATAGGCGGATAGCCCCACCCCGAACTCGGTGGGGTAAGCGCCCGGTTCTGGGCGTCTACCCCACCGAGTTCGCCAGGAGGAGATCGCCGAGCTGCTCGGGGGTGTCGACGAGGGCGGCGGCGCCGGCCTCCTCCAGCTCACCGGGCTCGGCCGAGCCCCACGTGACGCCGATGGTGGGCAGCCCGTGGGCGGCGGCGCCGTGGACGTCGTGGAGGCGGTCGCCGACCATCACGATCCCGGCCCGGTCGGCCTTGGTCTCCAGGTGGAGCAGGACGGCACCGACGCAGTCGGCCTTGGAGTGACGCCCGGCGTCGGGGTCGGCCCCGACGACGACCTCCATCCAGCGGCCGAGGATGCCCTCGGTGATGATGCGATCGGCCAGGTGCTGGGGCTTCGACGTGGCCACCGCCATCGGGACGCCCGCGGCGGCGAGCCGCTCGAGCACGTCGGTGATGCCGACGAAGGGGATGGCCAGCGAGGCGGCGGCATCGTCGTAGGTGACCCGGTAGGCCCGGATCACGTCCCACGTGCGGGCGGCGGGGACGCCCACGGCGGGCGGGAAGCCGTCGACCCACGGCGGCCCGACGCAGGAGCGCAGCACGTCGCGGTCGGGCACCGGCAGACCGACGGTGGCCAGCGCCATGCCCAGGTGCTCGACGATGCCGGCCTCGGAGTCGCACAGCGTCCCGTCGAGGTCGAAGAGCACGGCTGTGGGCGGGGGCGCCGGGAGGGTACGGGACATCGCCGAGACCCTAGGGTCGGCCCATGACCCCCGAAGCCACCGCCACCGCGACCGCCGGCGTGGTCGGCGACCTGCCCAGCCGGTTCATGCTCGACATGGCCACCTACGTGGCCGCGGCGGAAGAGGGCTTCCAGGGCATGGACTTCTACGCCGCCGGCCGGGGCGGCGCCCTGGGCGACGTGCCCAGCGCCGTCGTCACCGCCGCCTTCGTCTTCTTCGAGCCCGGCCTGGTCGAGGAGTCCTGGACCCGGTCCGGCGACGTCATGCCCCGCCAGGCGGCCGCCGACCGCTGGGCCGCCGCCTCCGCCCGCTGGGCCGAGGCCCACCTCACGGACGCCGACGAGGCGGACCTGTCCCGCCTGGCCGAGCTGGTGGGCCGGATGAACGCGGCGGCCAGCCCCGCCGCCGCCCCCTGCTTCGGCGCGTGGCGGGCCCAGCCCGAGCCCGAGGCCGACCGGCCCGCCGCCCTCGCCCTCCACCGGCTCATGGTGCTGCGCGAGCTGCGGGGTGGCCTCCACGGCGCCGCGGTGATCGCCCACGGCCTCAGCCCCCACGCCGCCCTCACGATCCGCACTCCCGGGATGCTGCCGGTCTTCGGCTGGGACGGCCCCGACCCGACGGCCGACGATCCCCACGTCCACAGCGCCTGGAACGAGGCCGAGGTGGCGACCGACCGAGCCCTCGCCCCCGCCTACGAGGCCCTCGACGAGTCCGAGCGGGTCGAGCTCCGCGACCTCCTCAGCACCGCCAGCCAGACCGCGACCTAGCCGTTGTCCGGCGCCAGGTCGCGGGCGGCCTGGACCGGGTCGAGGCCGAAGGGCAGCACGGCGAGGGCGGGGCAGGTGACGCCGTTGGCGATGTAGCGGCCGATGTGCTCGCGGCACTCCTCGGGCGAGCCGTGGATGATCAGCTGGTCGACAACCTCGTCGGGGATGGCCTCGAGCGCGGCCTTGCGATCGCCCTCCTTCCACGCCTTCCACATCGGCGCCAGCACCTCGCCCCGGCCGACCCACTCGTGGAAGGCGGCGTAGACGGGGACGTTCAGGTAGGCGGCGATGGCGTAGCGGCCCAGGGCCCGCACGGTGCCGGCGTCGGTGGTGGGGGCCACGAAGATGCGGGCGATGACCTCCTTGTCCTCGCCCTGCTCGTGGACGATCGGCGCGACCTGGGCCACGTCCTCGGCCGACAGCCAGTTGATGATGGCGCCGTCGCCCTCCCGGCCGGCGAGGCGCAGCATCCCCTCGCGCAGGGCGGCGATCATGATCTTGGGCTGCTGCTCGGGCACCCGGCCCAGCTTGAACCCCTTGACCTCGAAGGTGTCGTAGACCTCCTTCACCTTCTCGCCCGTGAGGGCGGTGCGGAGGAAGCGGACCATGTCCCGGGTCTTCTTGTACGGCTCATCGAAGGGGATGTCGTTCCAGCGCTCGACGATGACGTTCGACGAGGTGCCGATGCCGAAGGCGACCCGGCCGGGGGCGGCGTCGGCCAGGGCGGCGACGCTCTGGGCGAGCGTGGCCGGACCCCGCGTGTAGGCGGGGACGATGGCGCTGCCGAGCCGGAGCGACGGCGCCCACGTCGAGGCCAGGGCCAGCGGGGTGAAGGCGTCGGCACCGCCGGCCTCGCTCGACCAGACGTCGGTGTAGCCCCGGTCGGCCAGCTCGACGATCGCCTCCCGCTGGGCGTGGAGGGGGAGGCCGTCGAACGGGATGGTCATGCCGTAGCGCTGCATGCGACCGACCGTAGGCCGCCGGGCGTCGCTACCGCTTCAGGGCGGGGTGCTGCCGAGCGAGGATGGGAACGAGCAGCGACTTGGGGGCGATGCGGCCGGCGTAGGCGCCGACGGCGTTGGCGGCGCCGGGGATGACGACGCGCCGCCCCTTCTCCATGCCGACCACCGCCGCCTTGGCCACGTCCTCGGCCGTCTCCCACATGAACTTGGGGAGGGCGCCGTCGGTCTCGTCGTCGGTGAACCCGGCGGCCTCGCCGAACGGGGTCTCGACCGGGCCGGGGCAGAGCGAGGTGACGCCGACGCCCGTGCCCTTGAGCTCGGCGTGGAGCGAGTCGGTGTAGGAGAGGACGAAGGCCTTGGCCGCGGCGTACGACGCCTGGCCCGGCAGGGGCTGGAAGGCGGCGACCGACGCCACGTTCAGCACCGCGCCCCGGCCCCGCTCGACCATGCCGGGGACGATCCGGCTGCACAGGTCGACCACGGCCTCGACGTCGACTCGCACCAAGCGCATCTCGGCCTCGGGGTCGGACGCGGCCACCGCGCCCGTGGTGGAGAACCCGGCGTTGTTGGCCAGCACGTCGATCACGAGGCCGCGATCGGCGACCTCCTGGACCAGCGCGGCCCGGCTGTCCGGGTCGGACAGGTCGGCCGCGATGACCTCGGTCCGCACGCCGTGGGCCTTCGCCAGCCGGTCGGCGACCTCGTGGAGCAGGTCCTCCCGCCGGGCCACCAGCGTGAGCCCGTGGCCCCGCTTGGCCAGCTCGGTGGCCAGCTCGACGCCGATGCCCGAGGACGCCCCCGTGACGACAGCGGTCCGATCGTTCCCTGGTGTTGGCAAGCCCACGCCGGCACAGTACGCCAGGGACACCGTCGGCCGACCGACGAGGCAGACGACGCCTGCTGAACCGCAGTCAGATCTCCCGCGACGCCCACGTTGCCCGCCGCAGGCGCTGGGGGGTGCGGGGGGTCTCCCCCCGCAGAGGAGCCGTGGCGCCGAGGAACGAGGCGTCCGGCTCCGGAGGACCTTCAACGGCGAGCGCAGCGAGCCACGATCAGTTCGAGGAAGGAACCGAGCGCAGCGAGGTTCCTGACGAGAGGACTCCTACTTCCACTCCCTCGCGATCGTGGACTGGCTGGCGGTGGCGAGGAGGGTGCCGTCCTGGGCCCAGAGGTGCACCAGCCCGTGGGCGAAGCCGCGCTCGAGGGCGTGGACCTCGATGTCGACGAGGATCCACTCGGTGGGCACCAGGCGCACGACCCGCAGGGTGTTGTCGAGGCTGTTGCCCCCGAGCTGGCGGCCGAACGCCTGCGCCGTGCCGAAGGGGACGTAGTCGCCGAGGATGGCGAGCTTGGCCGCCGTGGTCTCGGGCAGGTCGGCCGCCCGGGCCCATAGGGCGGAGCGTCCGCCGGGCAGCAGGGTGCGGTCGAACTCGTCGTACTGGCGGCCCCGGGCCAGGCGCAGCTCGAGCTTCCGCATGATCGACACCACGTCGCTGTCGAAGCGATGCGGGCGCTCGGCGCACTCGTCCGGCGGGGGCACGTCCGGCATCTCGACCAGCTGCCCGTGGGCCTCGATCGACCGCTCGCCCAGGGCGGCGTTGACCGTGAGGATCTCGGTGTCGCCGACGTGGGCGACGGCCCGGGCCTGGCTGATCGAGCGGCCGGCGACGGGGATCGTCACGTCGATGTCCATGACGCTCGGCGGGCGGGCGTACGAGAGGTACTGCGCCGTCGCCCACACGACGGGCCGGCCGGTGGTGCGCTCGAGCGCCTCGATGGCGGCCCCGAGGCCGCAGCCGCCGAACAGGAACTGGTTCCCCGTGCACAGCTCGGGCCGGATCGGCAGGTACCAGCGGTGCGGGTTGTGGGTGGCCTCGAGCCCGAGGAACGACACCGGATCCATCGAGGCGACGCTAGGACGCCGGGCCCCTGGCCTCCCAGGCCAGGGGTACTGTCCGCCCCCATGGACCTGGGGCTGAACGGCAAGACGGCGGCGGTGGCAGGGGCGTCGGCGGGGCTGGGCCTGGCTGCGGCGCAGGCGCTGGCCGCCGAGGGGGTCACCGTGGCGATCTGCGGCCGGGACCGTGACCGCATCGAGGCGGCCGCCGCCGGCATCGGCCCCTCCGCCGTGCCCGTGGTGGCCGACGTCGGCACCACCGACGGCGCCACCGGCTTCGTCACCGACGCCATCGCTGCCCTCGGCCAGGTCGACATCCTCGTGCCCAACGCCGGCGGTCCGCCGGCCGGCACCTTCGCCAGCACGCCACTCGAGTCCTACGTCCCCGCCCTCCAGCTCAACCTGCTGTCGACGGTGGCCATGTGCCAGGCCGCGGTGCCGGCGATGACCGAGCGGGGCTGGGGTCGGGTCGTGGCCATCACGTCGGCCTCGGTGCGCCAGCCCATCCCCAACCTGATCCTGTCGAACACCGCCCGGGCCGGCGTCACCGCCTTCCTCAAGACGCTGTCGCTCGAGGTCGCACCCCGCGGCGTCACCGTGAACTCGGTCCAGCCCGGCATCCACATGACCGACCGCTTCCGCCAGCTCTACGGCGACGACGCCGAGTCCGTGGCCGCGGTCGCCGACAACGTCCCGGTGCGGACGGTCGGCCGGGCCGAGGACTTCGGCGCCGTCGTGACGTTCCTCTGCTCGTCGGCGGCCCGGTTCGTCACCGGCGCCGCCCTCCCGGTCGACGGCGGTGCCAGCCGCGGCCTCCAGTAGCGGGTCGGTACGGTCCTCCCCGTGCTGACCCACATCGTCCTCATCACCGCCGCCCCCGACACCACCGAGGAGCAGGTCGAGGCCATCGTGGCCGGCCTGCGGAGCCTCCCGGCGGAGATCGACGAGATCCGCACCTACGAGGTGGGACGGGACCTGGGTCTGGCCGAGGGCAACGCCACCGTCGCCATCCAGGCCACCTTCGCCTCGCCCGACGACCTCGAGGCCTACGTGGTCCACCCCGCCCACCAGAGGGTGGTGACCGAGCTGATCCGCCCCGTCGCCGCGTCGATCAGCCGGGCCCAGGTCGCCGCGGTCTGACCGTTCTGTCCACCCTGGTCCCCCTCCTGGGTGGATCAGGGTGGACAGAAGCGAGGCACTCCCGCTCGCCTACTGTGCGCGCCATGTCCGACACACCTTGGATGGGCGACGCGTGCTCGCTGGTCGACGCCTTCCGGTCCGGCGAGCGCTCGCCGGCCGAGGAGCTCGAGGCCTGCCTCGCCGCCATCGACGCCTCGACGCTCAACGCCTGGTCCCACCTCGACCCCGATGGCGCCCGCGCCGCGGCCGCGACGGCCGACGTGACGCTGCCGTTCGGCGGTGTCCCCGTCGGGATCAAGGAGCTGGACAAGGTCGAGGGCTGGCCCGACACCGAGGCCTCGCTGGTCTTCGCCGACCGGATCGCGGCCTACAGCAGCACCATGGTCCAACGCCTCCGGGCCGCCGGGGGCCCCACCTTCGTCGGCCAGACGATCGCCAGCGAGTTCGGCGGGCTCAACATCTCGGTGAGCAAGGAGAACGGCGTCTCCCACAACCCGTGGCGCCACGGGCAGACCGCCGGCGGGTCGTCGGGCGGCTCGGCCGCGGCGGTGGCCGGGGGTCTCGTGCCCATCGCCAGCGGCGGCGACGGTGGCGGGTCGATCCGCATCCCGGCCGGCTTCAACGGCCTCGTCGGCATGAAGGGCACGGCCGGTCGCATCCCCCGCGGCCCGCACATGCTGGTCCACCCCATGACGGTCGTGATCGGCTGTCTGGCCCGGTCGATCCGCGACGTCGCCCGCTGGTACGACGTCACCTCGGGCTACGACTCCCGCGACCCCTACTCGCTCCCCCGCATCGACGGCTGGGAGCGTGACCTCGGCACTCGCGACCTGCGCGGCCTGCGGGTGGCGATCGCCCCCACGCTGGGCTCGGCCGTCGTGGCCGACGGCGTGCAGGAGCGGGTGGTGGCGGCGGGCGAGGCCCTGGCCCGCGACGCCGGGCTCACCATCGTCGACGTCGACGTGAAGATGCCGACGCTGGACGTGGCCTGGGCGCTCGGCAACCTGGTCGGGCTGAAGATGGAGCTGGGCGACCTCTGGCCCGGCTGCAAGGACGACCTCACCAAGGAGATCGCCTTCGGGCTGGAGATGGCCGAGGGCATGGTCGACCTGGCGTCGTCGGCCCGGGGCGAGGCCGCCCGCACGATGTGCAACGAGGCCATGGCCGACGTGTTCGACCAGGTCGACCTGGTGATCTGCGCCACCAACCCCGACGTCGCCTTCCCGGCCCACGTCTCGTCCAACACTCGGGTGGCGGGCGAGAAGGTGGAGATGGGCAACAACGGCGCCCTCACCATCCCGGCCAACATCAGCGGCAACCCGTCGATCTCGGTGCCGATCGAGCCGCTCGACGGCCTGCCGGTCGGGATGCAGATCATGGGCCGCCACCACGCCGACGCCCTCCTGCTCGACCTCGGCCTCGTCGTCGAGCGCACCAGCCCGTGGCCCCTCGTGGCCCCCGGCGCTCCCGTCTGACCGGGCGTAGGTTCCCGGACATGGCCAGCCTGCTCAACCCGTACCTGATGTTCAACGGCACCGCTCGGGAGGCGATGACCCGCTACCAGGAGATCTTCGGGGGCGACCTCGAGGTGATGACCTTCGGCGACGCCGGTGCCACCGGGGGCGGCCCACCGCCACCCGACGGCGTCATGCACTCGTACCTCGGCACGCCGCAGGGCTTCGCCCTGATGGGCTCCGACGCACCCCCCGGGGTGGAGGTCCAGCCGGGCACCACCATGGCCGTCAGCCTCAGCGGCGACGACGTGGAGGACCTCACCCGGTTCTGGGAGCAGCTCTCCGAGGGCGGCACCATCGAGGTGCCCTTCGAGCGCCAGATGTGGGGCGACACCTTCGGGCAGTGCACCGACCGCTTCGGCGTCAGCTGGATGGTCAACGTCACCTCGTCCTGACGGGTCCGGGCGGAAGAGATCGACCCGGGGAGGGGTTGGACCAGGAGCACCGTCTCAGGTCTCTGACCAGGGCCGATGCTTCACTGTCACACCCCCTCCCCATACTGACGACCATGGCAACGCAGCTCGACCTCCTCCCCCCGGTCGACCCCGAGTGGCGCATCGACGACAAGACCCGTGAGGTCGGTCGTCGGGGCCTGGCCAAGGCCCGTGCCGCCCTGGCCGAGGCCCGGGCCCGGGCCGACCGGGACCACCACCGCACCGCCGCCTGACCCTGCCCCTGTGCCCTCAGGGCCGGAGGGCGTCCGGTCGCACGACGGCCACCTCGGTCCACACCACCGGCACCAACCGCCGACGCACGGCCATGTGCGGCACCGGCGGCTCGCCCTCGGCGGAACCGTCCAGCAACGGGCCGTCGGCCCGGATCGACGGCGGGCGACCGGTCGGAGGATCGGCCACTCCGACGTGCACCACGGCGCCGACGCCCCGGGCATCGATGGTGAACACCACCAGCACCAGCGTGACGTTCCCGCTGAAGTCGACCCACAGCCGCCCGGCGACCGCCACCGACGACCGATCCCGGCGCCAGGCCAGATCGACCGCCATGCCATCGGTCGTCCACTCCGGCGGCCATCCCGCCCACCGCTCGAGCACCTCGGACCGGAACAGCCCCTCCACCGCGACGCCGATCCCCGGCGGATCGTCGGTCAGCACCACCCCGGACGGCAGAGCATCAGCGAGGGCGCGCACCGGTGCGACGACTCGTTCCTCGAACCACCAGCGCTCCACGGCCGCCCGAGGCTACGACCGAACGGGGTTCCGGCGGTCGCCGTTTGGTCTCCGTCCCTCACCGCTCGTGCCTGCGGTGCGGGGGTGCGGTCGCCGGTAGGTTCGTGGCCATGGCTGATGTCGTGATCGTCGAGGCCGTGCGCACCCCCGTGGGGCGGCGCAACGGTGCCCTCTCCTCCGTCCACCCCGCCGACCTGCTGGGGACGGCCCTCACCGCCCTGGTCGAGCGGTCCGGCATCGACCCGAGCGCGGTCGAGCAGGTCGTGGGCGGCTGCGTCAGCCAGGTCGGCGAGCAGTCCTTCAACACCACCCGCACCGCCTGGCTGTCGGCCGGTCTGCCCCTCGAGACGGCGGCCACCACCGTCGACACCCAGTGCGGCTCGTCGCAGCAGGCGACGAACCTGGCCACCAGCCTGGTCGGCTCGGGCGTGGCCGACGTGGCCGTGGCCTGCGGCGTCGAGCTGATGAGCCGCATCCCGATCGGGTCGAACTCGTCCAAGAAGCTGGGCCTCGGCGTGCCGATCCCCAAGGCCTACTTCGGCCAGTACGAGTTCACGTCGCAGTTCGAGGGGGCCGAGCGCATCGCCGAGAAGTGGGGCATCACGCGCGACGACACCGACGCCTTCGGGTTCCGCTCGCAGCAGCTCGCGGCCCAGGCGTGGGAGGAGGGCCGGTTCGGCACCCAGGTCGTCGAGGTCGACGCTCCCGACGTCGACGACGAGGGCAAGGTCCTCGACACCACCCACCACGTCGCCCGCGACGAGGGGCTGCGGGAGACCACGCTCGAGAAGCTGGCGACCCTCAAGCCGGTGGCCCGGGAGGACGGCGTGCACACCGCCGGCTCCAGCTCGCAGATCTCCGACGGCGCCGCCGCCCTGCTGCTCATGACCGCCGAGCGAGCCGTCGCGCTGGGTCTGCGGCCCCGAGCGCGGGTCGTCGACACGTGCCTCGTGGGCGTCGACCCCGTCCTCATGCTGACCGGCCCGATCGACGCCACCCAGCGCCTGGTCGAGCGGACGGGCATCGGCGTCGACCAGATCGACGTCTTCGAGGTCAACGAGGCCTTCGCCTCGGTCGTGCTGGCCTGGCAGAAGGAGCTCGGGGTCGATCCCGAGCGGGTGAACCCCAACGGCGGCGCCATCGCCCTGGGCCACCCGCTGGGCGCCACCGGCTCGGTGCTGGTCACCAAGGCCCTCCACGAGCTCGAGCGCACGGGCGGCCGCTACGGCCTCGTCTCGATGTGCTGCGGCGGCGGCCTCGGCACCGGCACCCTCATCGAGCGCATCGACTGATCGCGGCGGGCTTCGCTGTCACACCCCTCGCGTAGGGTCATCACCAAGACGAGCTGACGCTCGGATCGCGGTCATCGGACCGCCGGAACCCACCCTCTCCCGGAGGTCCCGTCGTGCGTCGTGCTCGCCGTCTGCTCACCCTGTTCGCCCTGGCCCTGCTCCTGGCCGGCTGCTCCCTGCTGCCCGGGCGGGGTGGATCCGACCCGCCCGGCACGGCCACCGTCGTGCGGGTGGTCGACGGCGACACCGTCGACGTGCGGGTGGGCCGTCGGGCCGAGACCACCCGCCTGCTGGGCATCGACACGCCCGAGACGGTCGACCCGAGTGCCCCGGTCGGCTGCTTCGGGCCCGAGGCCTCGGCTCGCACCAAGGAGCTGCTGCCGAAGGGCACCGCCGTGCGGCTGGCCCGCGACGTCGAGGCCCGCGACCGCTACGGCCGCCTGCTCGTCTACCTGACCCGGGTGCGCGACGACCTGTTCGTGAACCGGTCGCTGCTGGCCGACGGCTACGCCCGACCCCTGTCCATCGCCCCCAACGAGGCCCACCGGGCCGAGCTGGCCCGGGCCGCGGCCGAGGCCCGGGCCTCCGGCCGCGGCCTCTGGGGCGCCTGCCCGCCCGATGGATAGGGGGAGCTCGATGAGCGCGACGGACACCGATCGCGACGCGGCGGCCGGTAGCGTCATCGCCTGTGACGAGCCTCGCCGAGCGCCTCGGGTACCGCTCCGACGACCGGGTGGTCATCCTCAACTGCGACGACCTGGGGTCGAGCCACGCCGCCAACGAGGCCGTGTACCGCTCGCTGCGCGACGGCGTGGCCAGCAGCGCCACCTTGATGGTCCCCTGCCCCTGGGCCCGCCACGCGGCGTCCGAGTACCGGGGCGAGGACGTCGGCGTCCACCTGACCCTCAACTCCGAGTGGGACCTGTACCGCTGGGGGCCCATCACCCGGGCGCCCTCGCTCCTCGACGGCGACGGCGGATTCCCCCGCACCGTCACCGACGTCTGGGACCACGCCGACCTCGACGAGGTGTGGCGGGAGCTCAGCGCCCAGATCGAGCGGGCCATCCTCTGGGGCTTCGACGTCACCCACCTCGACAGCCACATGGGCACCCTGCAGCTCAAGCCCGAGTTCTTCGACGTCTACCTCGACCTCGCCCTCGAGTACGCCCTCCCCCTCCGCCTGTCGGGGGCGTCGACCCAGCAAGCCGTGGGCTTCCCCTTCCGCGACCGGGCCGACGAGGAGGGCGTGATCGCCCCGGACCACCTGGTCCGGGCCCACCAGGTCGGCAGCCGGCCCCAGGTGCTGGCCGCCATGGACGGCCTCCGGCCCGGGGTCACCGAGATGTACGTCCACCCCGCGGTCGACACGCCGGAGCTACGGGCCCACGCCCCGGACTGGAAGGGCCGCGTCGACGACCTCGACCTGGTCTCGGGCGTCGGCGTCCTGGCCGAGGAGCTGCGTCGGGCCGGCGCCCACGTGATCGGCTACCGCCCGCTGCGCGAGCTCCAGCGCGCCGGCTGAGGCGCGGCCTCAGTCGATC
>DASVEC010000055.1:0-5917 GCA_036380755.1 Iamia sp.
GGCGCCGGCGGCCAGCACCAGGTTCACCACGACGTGGGTGAGGCCGACGGGCGCCGACGCGTCGCCGAAGCACCCGCAGTCGGCGACCTCACCGGTGCGCCGGGCCCGCACGACCTGGACGCCCGTGAAGGCGGCGAAGCCGATGTAGAGCACGGCCACGCCGATGGCCCCCTGCCCGCCCCCCAGCACCGCGGCCCAGAACAGGAACAGCTCGAGGCCGCCCAGGAGCCCGACGACGATGTCGGGGACGCGGAGGCCGACCCGCGCCAGGGCCAGCGCCGTGGGGGCGGGACGGATGATCTTTCCCGGACCCGCGACCCCGAGCAGGAGCGCTCCGATCAGCAGCGGTCCGAGGGCGGGGGAGAGCGTCGCCAGCGTCACGACCCCACCATGCCAGGCCGCCGAACGCCCGCCCCCGTTCTGATCAGCGGGCGTTGCGCAGGTGCGCCCGTGGGTGATCAGAACGGCGGCGTCCCGGTTCTGATCAGTGGGCGTTGCGGGGGCGCGCCCGCGACTGATCAGAACGGACGCCGGCCGACCGCCGCTCACCATGCCGGCCGCGGAGGAGCCTCCCGGTACAGTGGTCGCCCTCATGCAGTCCACCGTCGAGCCCGCCGAGGGCAACAAGGTCAAGCTCTCCGTCGAGGTCCCCGGTGACGTCTTCGAGCGGGAGGTCGACGCCGCCTTCCGGCGCATGGCGCGGGAGGTCCGGCTGCCCGGGTTCCGGCCCGGGAAGGTGCCCCGCAAGGTGCTCGAGGCCCGGGTCGGCGTGGAGGCGGCGCGCAACGACGCCCTCCAGCACGCCCTGCCCGAGTACTACGCCGCCGCCCTCGCCGAGCACGACGTCGACGCCATCGCCCCGCCGGAGATCGAGATCACCGCGGGCGAGGACGAGGGCCCCGTCGCCTTCGACGCCGTCGTCGAGATCCGGCCCGAGGTCCAGGTCGGCGGGTACGCCTCGCTGCGGGTCGTGATCGACTCGCCCGAGCCCAGCGAGGAGGACGTCGAGCAGCGGATCGACCACCTCCGCGAGCAGTTCTCCACCCTGGCCGACGTCGAGCGCCCGGCCGCCGAGGGCGACACCGTCACCATCGACATCACTGGCTCCCGCGACGGCGAGCCCCTCGAGGGCCTCACCGCCGAGGGCTACCAGTACCGCGTCGGGGCCGGGTCGATCGTCGCCGAGCTCGACGACAACCTGCGGGGCGCCAAGGTCGGCGACATCGTCACCTTCACCGCCGACCACCCCCAGGAGGGCGAGGACCCGGTCGACTTCAAGGTGCTGCTGAAGGAGGTGCGCGAGACGGTCCTGCCCGAGCTCGACGACGCCTTCGCGGCCGAGGCCTCCGAGTTCGCCACGGTCGACGAGCTGCGGGCCGACCTCCGCACCCGGCTGGCGACGGTCAAGTCCTCGCAGGCCCAGATGGCCGTCCGCGAGGGCACCGCCGACGAGCTCTCGAAGCTGGTCGAGGACGACCCGCCCGAGGCGCTGGTCGAGACCGAGATGCAGACCCGTCTCCAGGACCTCGCCCTCCGTCTCCGGGCCCAGGGCATCGAGCTGGCCCAGTACCTCCAGCTCACCGGGCAGGACCCCGACGCCTTCCGCGCCGAGCTGCACACCGCGGCCCAGCGCTCGGTCCGGGTCGACCTGGCCCTGCGGGCGGTGGCCGTCGCCGAGGGCATCGAGGTCGACGACGACGACCTCGACGCCGAGATCGAGGCCGTGGCCGCCCGCGTGGGCCAGCCGGTCAAGAAGGTGCGCCAGCAGTTCGAGCGCAACTCCCAGATGCCGTTGGTACGCTCCGACGTGCGCACCCGCAAGGCCATGGAGCGGGTGCTCGAGCACATCGAGGTCGTCGACCGCGATGGCAACGCCCTCGATCGTGACGCACTCCTCGCCGACGAGGAGCACGACCACGATCATCATGACGCCATGGACGGGGCAGCCCACCCCACCGGGGACGACGAGTCTGCCGACCCCGCCGACGAGACCGACGAGCAGGACAGCTGATGGAACCGGCCTACAACTACCTCGTGCCCACGGTGGTCGAGCAGACCAACCGGGGCGAGCGGGCCTTCGACCTCTACTCCCGCCTGCTCAAGGACAACATCATCTTCCTGGGCACGCCGATCGACGACACGATCGCCAACCTGGTGTCCGCCCAGCTGCTGCACCTCGAGTCGGAGAACCCCGACAAGGACATCAACATCTACATCAACAGCCCCGGTGGCGACATCACCGCGCTGTTCGCGATCTACGACACGATGCAGTACGTCAAGCCCGACATCGCCACCATCTGCTTCGGGCAGGCGGCCTCGGCGGCGGCGGTGCTGCTGGCGGCGGGCACGCCGGGCAAGCGCATGGCCCTGCCCCACGCCCGCGTGCTGCTCCACCAGCCGTGGGGCAGCGGTGGCGGCCAGGCGTCCGACATCGAGATCCAGGCCAAGGAGATCCTGCGGATGCGGGACCTGCTGAACGAGATCCTGGCCCGCCACAGCGGCCAGGACATCGAGCGGATCCAGCGCGACACCGACCGCGACTTCGTGCTGTCCGCGCCCGAGGCCCAGGAGTACGGCATCATCGACGAGGTGATCGCCTCCCGTGAGATCGTGGACCGCACGGGCCCGATCACCGCGGCGAGCTGATTCGCCCGAGTACGACCGAGACACCCGACCACAGACCGACAGGGGATACCCGGTGGCCAAGTTCGGAGAAGGCGGCGAGCTCCTCAAGTGCTCGTTCTGCGGCAAGTCGCAGAAGCAGGTCAAGAAGCTCATCGCGGGTCCGAGCGTCTACATCTGCGACGAGTGCATCGACCTCTGCAACGAGATCATCGAGGAGGAGCTGTCGGAGGGGGCCGACCTCACCCTCGAGGACCTGCCCAAGCCCCGTGAGATCTTCGAGTTCCTGAACGACTTCATCATCGGCCAGGAGCAGGCCAAGAAGATCCTCTCGGTCGCGGTCTACAACCACTACAAGCGGGTCCAGCTGGGCTCGACCCGCACCCACGGCGACGACGTCGAGCTGGCCAAGTCGAACATCCTCCTGATCGGGCCCACCGGCTGCGGCAAGACCCTCCTGGCCCAGACGCTGGCCCGGCTGCTCAACGTCCCCTTCGCCATCGCCGACGCCACCGCCCTCACCGAGGCCGGCTACGTGGGCGAGGACGTCGAGAACATCCTCCTCAAGCTGATCCAGGCCGCCGACTACGACGTCAAGAAGGCCGAGACCGGGATCATCTACATCGACGAGATCGACAAGGTGGCCCGCAAGGCCGAGAACCCGTCGATCACCCGCGACGTCTCGGGCGAGGGTGTCCAGCAGGCCCTGCTCAAGATCCTCGAGGGCACGGTGGCCTCGGTGCCGCCCCAGGGCGGGCGCAAGCACCCGCACCAGGAGTTCATCCAGGTCGACACCACCAACATCCTCTTCATCTGCGGTGGTGCCTTCGCCGGCATCGAGCGGATCATCGAGAGCCGGGCCGGCGCCAAGGGCGTGGGCTTCGGCGCCGACATCCGCCGGGCCGACGAGAAGGACATGGGCGAGGTGCTCACCAGCGTCCTGCCCGAGGACCTGCTCAAGTTCGGCCTCATCCCCGAGTTCATCGGCCGGCTGCCCGTCATCGGCGCCGTGGCCAACCTCGACCGCGACGCCCTGGTGCGGATCCTCGTCGAGCCCCGCAACGCCCTGGCCAAGCAGTACAAGAAGTTCTTCGAGTACGAGAACGTCGATCTCGAGTTCACCGACGACGCCCTCGAGGCCATCGCCGACCAGGCCATCCTCCGGGGCACCGGTGCCCGGGGCCTGCGGGCGATCCTCGAGGAGGTCCTGCTCAACACCATGTACGACCTCCCCGGTCGCGACGACGTCGAGCGCTGCGTGATCGACGCCAAGGTCGTGCAGGAGAAGGTCAACCCCACCCTGGTGCCCCGTGGCTCCGAGCGCCGGGCCCCGCGCCCCCGCCGCGCCGCCTCGTAGCGGCTGAGTAGCGTGAGCGGCCGTCCCCGGGGCAGAGCCGCCCCGTCGTCGAGCCACGGAGGACCGCTGTGCACAAGGCCATCAAGGGTGCCCTGATCGGAGGCGTCGTGGGCGCGGGGGTCGCCGCCGTGCAGGCGTCGCGGGCCCCGGACCCCGACCGCGACCCCGTCCCCGGCATCGCCAAGGGGGCGGCCGAGGGCGCCGTCGTCGGCGCCGGCGTCGGTCTCGTCCTCCAGTGGCGGGTCGATCGCAAGGCCAAGCGGACGAGGCCGGTGGTGAAGGTGAAGCGCCGGCTCGGGTTCGTCACCCGCCGGGTCGAGGGCACCATCGACCGGGCCCTCGACGCCGCCGAGGCCGCCCTCCCGCACGTCGAGGAGCTGGCCGAGCGGGCCTCGTCGTCGCTGTTCGAGATCGCCGACGCCACCCGGCCCCACGTGCGGGCGCTGGCCGACACGGCGCGCGAGAAGGCCTTCGACCTGTCCGAGGTGGCCATCGAGCAGGCCCGGCCCCACGCCCGGGCGGCCCGGGAGCGGGCCCCCGAGCTGGCCGAGGCGGCCAGGGAGAAGGCGGTCGACCTCACCGAGCTGGCCAAGGAGAAGGGCCCGCTGCTGGCCGCCTCCACCCGGACCCGCGCCGCCGAGGTCGCCGAGGTCGCCCGGGACAAGGCCGAGGACGTCCGCGCCCGCGTCGCCTGAGAGGGACGCCCGGTAGCGTGGGCGGGCTGTGAACATCGACTCCGCCTTGCGTCTCCTCGCCGCCCGCACCGACGGTGTCGCGGGTGCTGGCGCGGGCGACGGGCTGGCCCGCCTCCTCGACGTGCTGGGCGACCCCCACCGGGCGGCACCCGTGCTCGTCGTCACCGGACCGGCGTCGGCCGCGGTGGCGACCATGGCCACCGCTCTCCTGCGGGCCCAGGGCCTCTCGGTCGGGACGGCCACGTCCACCGCCCTCGAGCAGGTGGGGGAGCGGCTGGCGTGGGACGGCGCCCCCGCCGACGACGACACCCTCGCCGCCCTGCTGGGCGATGTCGCCGCCGTGGAGGAGCTCGCCGGCGTCACCGCCAGCGCATCCGAGCTCGTCACCGCCGCCGCCTTCCGCTGGTTCGCCGAGGTCGCCGTCGACGTCGTGGTCTTCGAGCCGGGCGCCGGGGCGGCCGCCGCCATCGCCCTGGTCGAGCCGGCCATCGCCGTCGGCACCGCCGCCGACGGGCGGGTCACGGTGGTGTCGCCCGACGGCACGTGGGTGGCCGACGACGACTTCGGAGTGGCCGTCGACAAGGTGGCCGTCGGCGGGCGCCTGCTCGACCTGCGCACCCCCGAGGCCGCCCACGACGACGTCTACCTCCCGATCCACGGCGCCCACCAGGCCGAGGCCGCAGCCACCGCGGTGGCGGCCGTCGAGGCCTTCCTCGGCCGGCCCCAGACCACCGAGGCCGTCACCGAGGCCCTCGCCGAGGTCCGGCTGCCCGGGCGCTTCGAGGTCGTCGCCCGGCACCCCACGGTGATCGTCGACGTGGTCGAGGACGCGACCGCGGCCGCCGCCACCGCCGCCACCTTGGCCGAGGACCTGACCCTGGCCGGGTCGGTGCTCCTCGTCGTCGGCCTGCGGGCCGGGCCGGACCCCTCCGCCGTGCTCGACGCCCTCGGCGCGGCCGCGGCCGGCCTCGTGGTCACCTGCGCCCCCGAGGGTCCCGGCGCCGTCGCCGCATCGGACCTCGTCGGCGTGGCCGAGCGCCTCGGCGCCGTGGCCGAGACCGTGCCCGAGCCGGTCGATGCCGCCCACCGGGCCCTGGCCGTCGCCACCGAGGACGACCTCGTCCTGGTGGCCGGCGCCCCCGACGTCGTCGGTCCCGTGCGGGCCGCCCTGCGAGAGATGGAGACCACCTCGTGAACCCCGCTGTGACCGCCCGCGAGGCCGAGGTCGATCCGGCCCGGATGC
>DASVEC010000056.1:0-11156 GCA_036380755.1 Iamia sp.
CGGGTGACGTCGTGCCACCCGAAGGAGAAGTCCACCTCCCGGTGGCGGGCCAGCTCGGTCCGCTTGTCCTCCGGGAGGAGGCCGGTGACGAGCTCCTCGACCCGCTCGGCGGTGAGCACGTCGGCGGCCGCGATGGGCACCAGCCCACCGTCGACCCTGATCATGGGCTTGACGCCCTCGCTCAGCAGCAGGTCGCTGCCCCCGCGGTCCCACAGCTCCTGGAGCCACGCCTCGATGGGCCCGGCCACCGCTTCGGGCGCGCCGCCCTTCGACAGATCCGTCGACATCTCAACCCCCCTGGTCGGAACCCCGTGATGCTAGCGCCGGTGGCCGGTGATGTCCCCACCGACCTCGGTCAGGCGGAGTGCTCGGCGAGGGTGATGCCGACCTCGGCCACGGCGTCCGCCGTGCCGGGCTCGTCGAGTGCCGGATCGTCGTCGACCTTCGGGTCGGCCGCGCCCCGGGCGTGGCTGATCCGCGACGTCACCACGGCGACTCCCGCGGCGACCACGTTGCCGATCAGCCACGAGATGCTGGCGCCGTCGATGCCGTCCGGGGTGAGGCCACCGTCCGGGACGAGCAGCAGCGCGGGGATGACGATGGCGGCGGTGAGGGCGAGGGTGATCGCCACCGTGGCCGTGTGGCGGTGGAGGATCCGCACCTCGGACAGCAGGAGCGAGGTGATCGCCCACGGGATCCCCGCCGCGACCATGGCCGGCAGCACCCGGGCGGCGTCGGCGTACCCGTCGCCGTAGATGGCGGTGACCACGTCGCGGCCCACGGCGGTGACGAGCGCACCCGCGATCATGAGGCCGAGGGCCAGGACCATCGCCAGACGGACCTGGGAGCGCAGGTGGGCGCCGTCGCGGCCACCCTCGGCCAGCAGGGCCTGGCCCAGCGCGGTCGGGACGTAGAAGGCCACCGCCACGATGCCCCACGCCACGTTGAAGCTGGCGTAGCTCTCGGAGCTGACGGAGGCGAGGACGATCACCGGCAGGGCGAAGTACGGCGCCTGGTAGGCGAGGGTCGAGAGGTAGTTCACGGCCGAGTAGCGCGCCGCCTGCAGCGCCGCCGCCGGGCGGGGACCGAGGCGCAGGCGGCCGCCGGCGAACCGGGGGGCCAGGAAGGCGCCCACGAAGCCGGACAGGGCGACCGGGCCGGACGAGAAGACGAACAGCCACAGGGCCCGGTGGCCGTGGTCGCGAGCCAGGAACAGGAGCGGGAACCGCACCAGCCCCACCATGGTGATGCGGATCATCACCAGGTTCCAGCGCCGGGCCGTCATGCACCGGACGTCGGCGATCATCGAGAGCGCGGCCCCGACGGTGATGGCGGCGAACACCAGGGGGCCCCAGAGCCCGTGCCAGTCGGTGAGGACCTCGGTGGCGTTCGAGTGGAGGATGGCGACGTAGCCGAGGCCCAGGACGGCGGCGACCACCGATGTGGCGATCATCGCCCAGGTGAAGGTGGTGTCGGAGTCGTCGTCGCGGTCGGCGGCGTAGCGGGCCAGGGCCACGGGCAGGCCCAGGCCGGCGAGGTAGGTCACGAACAGGATCGACTGCGAGAGCTTGGCCGCGCTGCCGACGTCGCCCTCGATGTCGAGATTGGCCGCGATCAGCCAGAACACGGCCCCGGACCCGGCCTGGATGGCGGCCCCGATCACGAGCATGGCGGAGCCCTGGAGGAGGTGGCGGTGCCGCTTGGCCCGCTTCAGGCGCGCCGTCGCGATCCCGGATGCCACAGTGACGAGAGGCTACCGGCCACCCGTCACGGGGTCGCCATCTGGCTCCTCGATGCCCCGTCCGGGGCCAGGTAGCCTCTTGCCGCCGCGGGTCGGACCAGGGGGTCGCTGCGGGGGAGGAGACACGATGCCGCACATCGCGCTACCCGACGGCCTGCCCGGGATCCTGGGCCCGATGACGTTCCGGCCCGAGACGGCCAAGCCGCTCAACGAGCTGGCCGAGGTGCTGCTCCGGGGCGAGAGCACCCTCAGCCGGGGCGAGCGCGAGCTGATCGCCAGCCGGGTGTCGGGCCGCAACGGCTGCCACTTCTGCTGCTCGTCGCACAGCGCCTTCGCCGCCTTCCAGCTCGAGGGTGGCTACGAGGTGGTCGACGCCGTCCTCGCCGACCCCGCCACCGCTCCGGTCTCGCCCAAGCTGCGGGCGCTGCTGGACATCGCCGACCAGGTCCGGGTGTCGGGTCTCAGCGTCACCGCCGAGGCGGTCGCCGCGGCCCGAGCCGAGGGCGCCACCGACGTCGAGATCCACGACGCCGTGCTCATCGCCGCCGCCTTCTGCATGTTCAACCGCTACGTCGACGGCCTGGCCACCGTCGCCCCGCCGGAGCGGGCCGACTACGCCGAGATGGGCCAGCTGATCGTCGAGCGGGGCTACGCCGCGTCCACCCCGGCTTGACCGGCGGGTCAAGGTCGGCGGGTAGCCTCCGCCGGTGCCCCCGACCGACCTGATCTCGCGGCGCGCCCGGCTGGCCTCGGAACCGGCGCCGTCCGACGTCGACCACGCCTTCCCGGGCGCGCGCCGGCCCGACCGCCACCGCGAGCTGGAGAGCCACGGCCTCCGCCTCAGCGTGTGGGAGTGGGGCGACGAGTCCGCCCCTCCGATCCTCTTCGCCCACGGCGGGTTCGACTTCGCCGGCACGTTCGACGGCCTCGCCCCCCTGGTGGCCGACGCCGGCTGGCGGGTCGTCTCGTGGGACCAGCGGGGCCACGGCGACTCCGAGCACCCGGCCCTCTACTCGTGGGAGGCCGACGTCCGCGACGCCGCCGCGGTCATGGCCACGCTCGGCGCGGCCCCCATGCCGGTCCTCGGCCACAGCAAGGGCGGGGCCCTGATCCTCCAGCTGGCCGAGTCGTGCCCCCATCGGGTGAGCCACGTCGTGAACCTCGACGGCATGCCCTCGAACCGCAGCTGGCCCGACGTCCCCGAGCACCACCGGGCCCGGATGCGCCAGCAGGAGACGGCGTCGTGGCTCGAGCACCGGCGCACGGCCGGCGACAAGGTGCGCCGGCCGGGGACCCTCGACGGTCTGGCCGAGCGCCGGGGGCGGATGAACCCCCGGCTCGACGCGGCCTGGCTGCGCTACCTGGTGCCCATCGGCGCCGAGCGCTCCGAGGACGGCTGGCGCTGGAAGATCGACCCCGCCCTCCGGCCGGGCGGCTTCGGCCCGTGGCGGCCCGAGTGGTCGATGTGGCGGCTGCCGAGCCTGGGCATGCCGACGCTGTGCGTGCTGGGCCGCGAGCTCGAGCCCATGGGCTGGGGCACCCTGCCGGAGGACGTGCTGCCCTACCTGCCCCCCGGCGGTCGCTTCGTCGGCCTCGAGGGCGTGGGCCACTTCGTCCACATCGAGCAGCCCCGGATGGTGGCCGACCTCGTCCTGGAGCACCTCTCGTGACGACGACGGTGATGCTGCGCCACAACCGCGTCGACCTGGCCCTGCACCACCTGCGCGACGCGGTCGACGACGACGTCCACGCCCTCCTCGTCCTGCACGGCCTGGGCGAGCGCACCCCCGACGCGGCGCCGGTGTGGACCGACGGCTGGCCCGGTCCGGTCTGGGGCCTCGACCTCACCGGGCACGGGGCATCGAGCCTGTCCAACGGCGGTGGCTACACCGCCGAGATCCTCATGGCCGATGCCGCCATCGCCGTCCACCACCTCGGCGCCGCGACAGTGGTGGGCCGGGGCCTGGGCGCCTACGTCGCCCTCCTCGTCGCCGGGGCGACCCCCGAGCCTGTGCGGGGGGCGGTGCTGCTCGACGGCCCGGGCCTGGCCGGCGGGGGCCCGGCACCGGGCTCGCCCATGATGATCGCCGACGCCGTCCTCCCGGCCGGGCCCCCCGACCCCTTCGCCCTCGTCGAGCTGACCCGCGACGTCCGCCCCCCGGACTACGCCCTGTCCTGGGTCCACCAGGCCGTCGAGGGCTCGGACCTCGAGACCCCCCTCGCCGTCGCCGCCCGGGTGCGCCCGCCCTGGCTGGCCGCGGTGGTCGACGCCCCCGGCGTCGCCGACCTCACCCTCGACGACGCCTTGGCTGTCTTCTCGACTCTCTAGAGGTGTTGGACGGGTCCGGGCGACCCGTCGTACCCTGCCGGCACTTCCCCTGGCTGCACCACGACCTGAAGGATCGAGCACCAGGAGGCGGCGTGTCGCTGCACCCCACCATGAAGCGCAGGCTCCACGAGCGCCTGCACCCCCTGATCGGCGAAGAGGAGGCGGACGCCCTGCTCGACGAGATCGCACCCCAGGACCCGGTCACCCGCGAGTGGCTCGAGGGCCGCTTCGACCGCATCGACGACCGGTTCGAGCGGATGGAGGAGCGCTTCGCGACGAAGGAGCACCTCGACGCACGGCTCGACGGGGTGAAGCACGAGCTGATGGGAGCCATCCACTCGCTCGAGATCCGGATGAACGAGAGGTTCGCGGCGCAGACCCAGTGGACGATGGGCTGTGTGGTCTTCATCGCCACCGTGCTGACCGTCGCCCAGATCATCTGGGGGTGAGCGTCAGGACTGGTGGGCGAGGAGGTCGATGAGGTCGGCTTCGGCCATGGGCATGCCCAGGAGCCAGCCCTGGGCCGAGTCGCAGCCCAGGGCCCGCAGCCGGTCGAGCTGGATCTGCTCCTCGACGCCCTCGGCCACCGCGCTCAGACCGAGGGCATGAGCCAGGTCGATCACGGCGGCGACGATGGCCTCGTCCTCGGTGTCGCGGCCGAGCCCGGCCACGAACGACCTGTCGATCTTGAGCACGTCGACCGGGAATTGCCGCAGGTAGCGCAGCGACGACCAGCCCGTCCCGAAGTCGTCGACGGCCACGTGCACACCGAGGTCCTGCATCTTCCCGAGCGCCAGCCCCGACACCTCGACGTCCATGAGGTCGGTCTCGGTGATCTCGAGCACCAGCGCGCCCTGGGGCAGGCCGGTCTCGTCGAGGATGGCGGCGACGTCGTCGAGCAGGTGGGGCGAGGCCAGCTGGCGGGCCGAGATGTTGACGCTCATCACGAGGGTGCCGAACCGCTCGGGGAACAGGTCGCGGAAGCGGGCCAGGGCGCGAGCCGCGGTGGAGGTGATCCAGCTCCCGATGGGGACGATCAGCCCGGTCTCCTCGGCGATGGGCAGGAAGTCGCCGGGCGTGAGGATGCCGCGCTCGGGGTGCTCCCACCGGACCAGGCACTCGACCCCGTTGACGGCGCCGGTCCGGAGGTCGAGCTGGGGCTGGTAGACGAGCCGCATCTCGTGACGGTCGAGCGCCCGGCGCAGGCCCTGCTCGAGCTCGAGCCGGTCGACCACCTGCACGTGCATGGCGGCGTCGAAGACCTCGGTGCGGGATCGGCCCCGGGCCTTGGCCTGGTACATGGCCGCGTCCGAGTCGCGCATGAGCGACTCGGCCTCCTGGCTGCCGTCGGTGCTGGCCACGCCGATCGACACCGTCACCGTGACCTCGGTGCCCTCGAGCTCCAGGGGTCGGGCCACGGCCGCCTCGACCCGGGTGGCGATGTCGAGCGCCTCGCGCCGGTCGGCCAGGTCCTCGCAGAGCACGGCGAACTCGTCGCCCCCGAAGCGGGCCACGGTGTCGCCGGGGCGGACGGCGCCCTCGATGCGCGTGGCCACCTCGACCAGCAGGGCGTCGCCGGCGGCGTGGCCCAGGCTGTCGTTGACGATCTTGAAGTTGTCGAGGTCGAGGAACAGCACGGCGGCCAGGGTCTGCTGCCGGCCGGCCCGGGCCACGGCCACCCGCAGCCGGTCGAGCAGGAGCGTCCGGTTGGGCAGACCGGTGAGCGGGTCGTGGGTGGCCTGGTGCTCGAGCTGGTCCTCGAACGCCTTGCGCTCGCTGATGTCCCGCCCGACGACGGCGACCGAGTCGAGCTGGTCGCCGTCGCGAAGGGCCACCATCACCACCGACAGCGGCACGGCGTCGCCCTCGGCGTCGTGGACGGCGAGCTCGCCCTCCCACAGGTCCGACGCCTGGAGGGCGGGGATCACCTCGGTGGTCACTCGGTGGCGCACCCACGGCGGGACCCGGGTGGCGAGGGCGTCGAGGTCGGCCTCGTCGGCGTCGATGCCGAGCAGGGCCAGGCCGGCCCGGTTCAGCGAGACGCGGTCGTCGGCCAGCGTCAGCATCCCGACCAGGTCGGTCGACGCCTCGAGGGCCATGGAGAGGCGCTGGCGGGCCGTCTCGGCCTCGACCTCCCGCGTGACGTCGCGGATGGTGAAGATGAACCCCTCGACGTCGGGGTCCGACGAGAGGTCGGCGAAGCGGACCTGCAGGCGACGCCACTCGCCCGCCGCGTTCGGGGCCCGCACCGAGAAGGCCTCGGACGACGGCGTCCCGCCCGCCCCGACGACGTGGTCCCGGGCCGTGGCGACGTCGTCGGGGTGGATCAGGGTCGCGGCCGGCATCCCCAGCAACGCCTCGGGGGCGTGGCCCAGGACGGGCTCGACCGACGGGCTGATCCAGCGGATGCGGGCGTCGGGGGCGACGACGACGATGACGTCGGACGAGTAGCCGACCAGCTTGCGGAACCGCCGGGCCGCGGCGCTGGTCTCGCTCGGCGGTGGGGCGTCGGGTGGGGCCATCCTCTCCTCGTTCGGGCCGATGGCGGGCTCAGGATACGTGGTCCGGACCACTGCTCAGGGTGATCTTCCGAACACTCAGCGAACATGGTGACCGTCGCTCGCAGCGGCAAGACTCGGGCCATGACGTACCCGCCCGCGACGCCAGGACCGTCGGGGGGTCACGACGCCACCCAGTCGTTCCCGGCCGGTGGAGCCCCGCCGCCACCACCGCCGGTCGATCCCGGGACGGCCCCGAGCCACGACGCCACCGGGGTGCTGCCGAGCGCCGCCGGCTACGGCGGGTACTCGGGGTACGGGCCGCCGGCCGGCGGCGGCTACACGCCACCACCGGCGCCGGCCCCGCCCGCGCCCGGTGGCCGCCGCCAGGGCCGGATCCTCGGCCGGGCCCTCCTCGTCCTGGTCGTCATCGGCGCCCTGGCCGGCACCACCGCGTGGGGCTTCGTGAACCGCTCCAGCGCCGAGGAGTGGAAGGAGCGCAGCGAGGCGGCCGACGCTGACCTGGAGGAGGCCCTCGAGCGGGTCGAGGTCACCGGTGCGGACCTCGAGGACGCCCGGGCCCGCCTGCGCGACCTGGCCAACGAGAAGGCCGGCGAGACCGATCGCAACCGCATCCTCTCCGAGATCGTGGCCCAGGCCCCCGAGGTCACGGCCGCGCTGGCCGACTGCCAGCAGGAGACCACCGCCCTGGCCAACGACATCATCGCCGCCTTCGGCGATCCGGCCGCCGACGTCGCCGGGCTCCAGGCCCGCACCGACGAGGTCAACGAGATCTGCGCCGCCGCCCTCGAACAGGCCGAGCAGCTCGAGGACTCCATCGACGCGCTGGGCATCTGATGCGGAGGATCGGCCTGCCGCTGGCCGCGGTCGCCCTGGTGGTGTTGGGCGGCGGGTGCGTGGCCCCGCCCGACGAGCCCGAGGTCGACACCGCGGCCATCGACGCCCCGATCGAGGTCGATCCCCGGCTCTACACCGTCCGCATCCGCAGCCAGACCTGCGAGGGCCTCGGCGTCGGCTCGGGCTTCCTCATCGACGACACCACCATCGTCACCAACCGGCACGTGGTCGAGGGGGCCGAGACCCTGGAGGTCGAGACGTCGGAGGGCGAGAGCCTCACCGTCGACGTGGCCAACCAGGGGCTCCTGGCCGACCTGGCCGTCGTCCGGCTGGTGGCGTCGATGGAGGACGCCATGGGCGACGACACGCCGCACGCCACCCTGGCACCGGCGAACCCCGAGCCCGGCGACGTCATCCGGGCCTACGGGTTCCCCGAGGGCGGTGCCCTCACCGTCACCGAGGGGCAGGTCGAGGACTACGTGGCCGATCCCCAGCTCGGCAACCTGTCGAAGGTGATCCGCTCCGAGGTCGAGATCCATCCCGGCAACTCGGGCGGGCCGGCGATCAACGAGCGCAACCAGGTCGTCGGCGTCGTCTACGCCATCGAGGTGGCCACCGAGAAGTCGCTGATCGTCCCGGTCGACACCCTCCAGCGCCTGCTCGAGGACGACGAGGGCGTCGAGACCGTCCAGGGCTGCTAGGTCACCGGGGCGAGCAGGACCGTCCGCACGACGTCGTGCAGGGCCGGCGGCAGCGGGAGGTCGAGGACGTCGGCCCACATGTTGCGGTAGAGATCGCCCATCGGCCCCAGGGTGGCGATGGCGGCGGGCATGTCCTCGACGGCCGGGAAGGTGCCGAACCGGTCGAGCGCGCCCAGGCCCGCGAGCATCGCCATCGTCCGCAGGCACTTCTCGCACCGCCCGCAGTTGGGCCCCGGCTCCCGGTGCTCCCAGCAGACGTGGAGGTGGGCCTGCGCCAGGGGGTCGTCGACGAGCGCCCGCAGCCGCTCGACACGGGGGAGCGTCGTCGAGCAGTGGCGGATCGCGAGCGCACCCGGCCGGGACCAGAGCGGGTCGAGCGCGGGGTGCGAGCCCAGCGGCATGAGCCGTCCCTCGGGGTTGCTCGGCGGGATGACGAGGGTGCCGACCACGCCGGCCAGGGCGTGACCCACGCCGGCCAGGGCGCCGCCGTGGAGCCACCCCCACGTGACCCGGTTGGCGTGGGGATGGGACCGCAGGTCCGACCGCACGGCCAGCGGACGCTGCCCGCCGGCGGCGGCGGCGACGGCATCGAGGGTGGCGAGCTGGTCGGCGACGCGGGCGGTGTCGTCGAGCGGGACGTCGAAGCCCACGACGTACACGAGGTGGCTCGGGGCCACACCGCCGTGGCGGAGCGTCCAGAAGGAGTCGACGCCGCCGGTGAAGCACTGGGCCACGCCGGGCGGGACGGCCCGCCGTCGGGGCCGGGGGGCTCGGGTCCGGGGCGCCACGACCGCCGGCCGGACGGGGGTGGCGTCGTGCCAGGTCGCCAGCATGCCCGCGGCCTGCTCGACCCCGGCCCACCAGCCGGCGTCGACGGGCTCCTCGAGCACGAGCTGGGCCCCGAGGACGGCGGCCGCGGGGGCGACGGCGGTGGCGATGGCCTCGGGTCGGGGCACCAGCTCGACGTCGCGCGCCTCGATGCGCACCGGGGTCCCGTCGACGTCCGCCTCGATGCCCCGCCAGCCGTCGGCCGCGGTCGTCGTGCGCACCGGGCCCACCACCCAGCGCTCGAGGCCGGCGTCGACCGGCGCCCGGTTCGGTCCCCACCTCACGGGGCGGACACTAGTCATCCTGTGTTCCTGACCGATTGGTCAGGAACATCCGCCTAAGGTCGGGCCATGGCCGCCGACGCCCCCGCCCCGTCCTCCCGCGTGACCGAGATGGTCGCGGCGATGTCCCTCGACGAGAAGGCCGGGCTGACCGCCGGCGTCGACTTCTGGTCGACCCTGCCCGTGCCCCGCGTCGGCCTGCCCCGGGTGCGGGTCACCGACGGGCCCAACGGGGCCCGGGGCCCGGTGACCCGGGGCGAGGGCGGGCTCCGCTCGGTCTGCGTCCCCTGCGGCACGGCCCTCGGCGCATCGTGGGACGTCGACCTGCTGGCGCGGGTCGGCGCCCTGCTCGGCACCGAGGCCCGCCGCAAGGCCTGCCGGGTCCTGCTGGCGCCGACGGTGAACATCCACCGCTCGCCCCTCGCCGGGCGCAACTTCGAGTGCTACTCCGAGGACCCGCTGCTGTCGGGCAAGGCGGCGGCGGCCCTGATCCAGGGCGTCCAGGCCCAGGACGTGGCCACCACCGTCAAGCACCTCGTGGCCAACGACGCCGAGTTCGAGCGGACCTCGATGAGCTCCGACGTCGACGAGCGAACGTTGCGGGAGATCTACCTGCTGCCGTTCGAGCTGGCGATCCGCGAGGGCGGGAGCCTCGGCGTGATGACCAGCTACAACCGCCTCAACGGGATCTGGTGCACCGAGGACGGCGATCTGCTGACCGGCATCCTGCGCGACGAGTGGGGCTTCGAGGGCTTCGTCATCACCGACTGGTACGGCGTGACGACCACCGAGATCTCGCCGGCGGCGGGCGTCGACCTGGAGATGCCGGGGCCGGGTCGGGCCTTCGGCACCCCGCTGGCCGATGCGGTGCGGGCCGGCACCGTGGCCGAGGCCGACTTCGACGCCCAGGTGACCCGGCTGCTGTCGGTGTTCGAGCGGGTCGGCGCCCTCGACGACACCGGCGAGGAGGAGCCCGGTTCCGCCGACGAGCCTGCCGACCGGGAGCTGGCCCTGGAGGCGGCGGTCGCTGGAACCGTCCTGCTTGGCAACGACGGGACCCTGCCCCTCGACCGCTCCGCCCTGCGGCGGGTCGCGGTCGTCGGGCCCAACGCCGACAAGGCCGTGATCATGGGCGGGGGCTCGTCGCACGTCGAGCCCTTCGCCGTCGCCACCCCGCTGGAGGGGCTGCGGGAGCACCTCGGGTCCGGGGTCGAGGTGGTGCACGAGGCCGGCGTCGACATCACCCGGGCCGCACCCACGCTCAAGGGCGAGGTGGCCGTGACGTACTCCTCGCCCGACGGATCGGTGCTCAAGACCGATCGCATCACGTCGCTCCAGCTGATCAGCTTCGGCCCGCCGGCCGGTGTCGGGGCGCCGTTCACGGCCCGGGCCGAGTGCACCTTCACCCCCGACCGCACCGGACCGCACCTGTTCTCCCTGGCTCAGGCCGGCGGGGCCCGCCTCACCGTCGACGGCGTCGTCGTCCGGGACGGGATCGCCGATCCGCTGCCGGCCGGTCGCTCGTTCATGGGCTTCGGCAGCAAGGAGGTGCAGGACACGGTCGACCTGGTCGCCGGCGAACCCGTCGAGGTGGCCGTCGACTACACGTCGGGCCCGGCGGCCGGCGGCGTGTACGGGGTCAAGGTCGGCGTCCGACCGCTCCTGCCCCCCGATGCCGTCGACCGGGCCGTGGCCGCCGCCGCATCGGCCGACGTGGCCGTCGTCGTGGTCGGCACCGACGACGAGTGGGAGTCCGAGGGCTTCGACCGCCGGTCGATGGATCTGCCCGGCGAGCAGGAGGCGCTCATCCGCGCCGTCGCCGCGGCCAACCCCCGGACGGTCGTCGTCGTCAACGCCGGTGCGCCGGTCACCATGGACTGGGTCTCCGATGTCGCAGCCGTCGCCCAGGTGTGGTTCGGC
>DASVEC010000057.1:0-3660 GCA_036380755.1 Iamia sp.
AGCGCCACCAGCGACTCGAGGTCCTGATCGGTGTTCTCGAGCACCTGGATGTCGCTGGTGTCGTAGTCGTCGACGCCGATGAACCCGACGTCGGCCACGGTGGCCGTCGAGGCGACCGGCACGATGCCCAGGGCGAGGGTGTCGGCCAGGAGGTACTCCTCGCCGAGGAGCAGGACCCGCCGCGGGGGCTCGGCCTCAGTGTCCTCGGACCCACCGCTGGCGGCGGTGGTGGTGCCGCCCGGCTCGTCCTCGTCCTCGGCCTTGCTGTCGCCGGAGCAGGCGGCCAGCACCGCGACCGCCCCCACACCGACGAGGAAGGTCCGTCGCCCCATCTGATCCTGCATGGACGGCGATGGTAGGTGCACCTACCAGCAACACCCGAAAGGAGGTGGCTCTAGGGTCCTGACCATGAAGTTCGGGATCGCCTTCGCCAACACCACACGCTTCACCGGTCGGGAGGGGGTGGTCGAGCTGGCCCAGGGCGCCGAGGCCGCCGGCTTCGAGTCGCTGTGGACCGTCGAGCACGTCATCTTCCCCGACGGCTACGAGAGCGAGTACCCCTACGACCGCAGCGGCAAGATGGTCATGGCGCCCGACACCGACCTGCCCGACCCGCTCATCTGGCTGACGTGGGTGGCGGCCGTGACCGAGACGATCCACCTCGGCACCGGCATCCTCATCCTCCCGCAGCGCAACCCGCTGGTGCTGGCCAAGGAGCTGGGCACGCTCGACTCGCTGTCCGGCGGCCGGGTCGAGCTGGGCATCGGCGTGGGCTGGCTCAAGGAGGAGTTCGAGGCCCTCGGCATCCCCTTCGAGGGGCGGGGCCAGCGGACCGACGAGTACGTCGGCGCCATGCGGGCGCTGTGGGACGGCGACCACGCCAGCTACGAGGGCGAGACGGTCTCGTTCTCGGGGGCGAGCATCAACCCCAAGCCCACCCGCGGGCGGGTGCCGATCCACATCGGCGGTCACACCGAGACCTCGGCCCGCCGGGCCGGCCGGCTGGGCGACGGCTACTTCCCCGGCAAGGGCGACCTGCCCACGCTGATCGACATCGTCCGGCAGACCGCGGCCGATGCCGGGCGCGACCCGGAGGCCATCGAGATCACCGCCGGCAGCGCCGAGGTGCTGGGCGAGGATCCCGTCGGCGCGGTGCAGGAGCTGGCGGACATGGGCGTCGACCGCGTCGTGGTGCCGTCCTTCGTGTTCCTCCGCTCGCCGGCCGACGACCTGGCCGCCTTCGGCGAGAAGGCCATCGCCCCCACCGCCGGCATCTAGGCCATCGGGCCGACCGGTCGGCCCCGTGTCGGGATCTGCCATCGACGCGCATCGGCTGAAACGCTGCCTCGCCCACACTCGGGAGGACACTCGCGAAAGGGAGCCCCTCCATGCGCCGCATCCTCCGCCCCCTCGTGGCCCTGGCCGCCGGGCTCGCCCTCCTGGTCCTCACCGCGACCCCGAGCGCCGCGACCGCCGGGACCATCGTCGCCGGGACTGCGAGCATCAACCTGACTCCGGCACTCCCCGTCGACCTCGAGGCGTGCAGCAGCACGAGCGTCGTCATCACGACTGACACCACTACTTCGGCCACGGGGACCTGGGGGTTCACCTTCGTGGCTCCGTACAGCACCTCGACTACTGGCCACTGGGTGCTCCAGGCGACGATCTCGTCCACTACTCCCCTCGTCACCATCGACAAGACCACCGACACCTTCACGGTCGCCTCCTTCATGCTGACTGGCACCATCCGCCCCACGGCGGCGTCGGGCTCCTGCGTCCCGACGGGCACTACTCCCACGTGCCCGACCGTCATCGTGAACTTCAGCTCCGGCTTGACCGGCCCGTGGGCCGGCACTGTGTCGCTCCCGGACCTCACGGGGGGCGCGGCGCTCGACGGCGCCGGGACCATCAGCGTCTTCGGCTGCACTGCTCCGCACACCATGTTCAACGGCAAGGTCGCCACCATCGACGACATGGTGTCCTTCTACTGACCCGGTGACCGGGCCCGACCGCTAGCGCCGGATCGGGGGCAGCGAGGGGATCCGGGCGAGGGACGACGGCACGACGCCGAACCGGTCCGACTCGGACTCCCAGTCCTCGTGGGCGGCGCGCACCTCGTCCCACGACCGGGCGACGTAGTTCCACCACATGAGCGGCACGGCCTCGAAGGGCGCGCCCCCGACGAGGAGGGCCTTGGTCGGCCCGCTCGCCGAGACCGTCAGCTCGTCGCGACCGAGGCCGAGGTAACCGAGGTGGCCGGGGGTGAGGTCCTGGCCGTCGAGGGCGACGGCCCCCTCGAGGACGACGACGGCGTGCTCGAAGGTGGGGTCGAGGGGGACGGTGCTGGCGCCCGCGGTGCGCAGGTCGAGCTCGGCCCCGACCAGCGGGGTGTCGGCCCGCGCCGGCGAGGTGGCCCCGTCGAGCGAGCCGACCAGGACGGTGGCGGCGCCCGTCGCCAGGTCGAGGTGGGGGAGCTCGGCGTGGTGGGCGAAGGCGGGCGTCCCCCACCGGGTGGCCTCGGGCTGGGCCACCCAGAGCTGGACGCCGTGGTGGAGGGCGCCGAGGACGGCGGTCTCCTCGGCGTGGGCGATCCCGTTGCCGGCCGACATGACGTTGAGCTGGCCGGGCCGGATGGGCTGCTCCGAACCCAGGCTGTCGTGGTGGACCAGCTCGCCCGAGAGGAGCCACGTCACCGTGTGGAGCCCGATGTGGGGATGGGGACCGATGCCGGGGCCGTCGGCCGGCGCCGGCGCCAGGTGGTCGACGAAGCACCACGCCCCGACGGTCCGCCGGGCTCGTCGGGGCAGGGCCCGGCGTACCAGCATCCCGCCGACGTCGGCGTCCCGGCTGTCGGTGATCTCGACTTGAATCGATCGGTCGGCGAAGCCGGCCGCTAGGGCGGTGGGTGGGGTCGGAGGACGTGGCCCGACCGGGGCCTCGGGCTCGGGGCTGACGTCGTCGGTGGCGAGGGGTCCGCTCATGCGACCAAGCATGCCGAGCCCAGGCGAGGACTGGTGCCGAGCCGCCCGCGACGTCTTGTCGTGAAACGACGAGGTGTAGTAGGCATCCCTTACTCGCAGTGTGCGGGAGCCACCACCTCTGACGTCGGGGGACGCCATGGATCACACCCACCCCACCGCCGCGCCGCGGCGCGCGACCCGCCCGGTCGCCGCCCTCGTCGCCGCCCTGCTCGCCCTCACCGCCGGGTTCGTCGCCGCCACGCCGGCGCCGAGCGCGGCCGAGGATCCGGCGACCGGCCTGACCTGGAAGCTGTCCGAGCAGGCGTTCACCAGCTCGAGCCTCTCCCCCGCCCACGCCACCGCCGCCCCGGCGACCAAGACCGACGCCGGGTTCAGCTTCCCCGAGGTCGAGGCGGTCAGCGTCGACGCCCTGACGGGTGCGGCCACGGCCACGTTCCCGGGCTCGTTCGACCTGGGCAACACCAACCAGGGCAACTACCGCATCCGCATCGAGGACCCGACGGTCGCCCTCCCCGCCGGCCGGGCCACCGGCACCGTCACCGCCCTGGTGTCCTACGCCCTGTTCAACGCCGGCACCCAGACGCACGACTGGAGCACGCCGGTCAGCGTCGTCGTGGCCAACCTCACCATCGCCCCCGGCACCATCGTCGACACCGGGTCGCACCTCTCCTTCACGGTC
>DASVEC010000058.1:0-3557 GCA_036380755.1 Iamia sp.
GCCAGCTCGTGGGCCCACTGCTCGAGGGCGACCCCTGGAGCCGGGTGCCCGGACGGGACGGCGCCCCGCGCCGTGTCCAGCAGGGTGGCGACCATCCGGTCGAGGGTGGGGTCGAGGAGCCCCGAGACCTCGGGGCGGTGCCGGCGGGTGGTCGACGGCGTCACCCGGCCGCTGCGGGCCGGGCGGGTCGGCCCTCCCGGTCCCCGCCGATGCCGATCGCCCGTGCTGCTCATCGGTGCGCGCTCGGCCGAAGGGTCGCATCCAGCCTGGTCGCGTCGGTCGAGCACCGATGAGGGCAGACGGCTTCGCCGCCGGAGAGCCCGTGCCTTCTGGTTCGCTCGCTCCGCTCGCTCACGACGCCGAGGCTAGGGCGGGACGGTGCGAGGATCACCCTTGCGTACCGAACCTCTGTTCGGTACGGTCACCCCGTCGCCCGCCCGGGCCCGGCTCTCGCCGGTCGAACGGAGCAGGCGGTCCCACCGCACCGACTCGCCCGCGCGACGCCTCGACGAGCGCGGCCCGAGCCGCGGGCCCGCGCCGTCCCGCCCCTCCGGGGTCGGGGCGCCGCGGGCGCGCCCTGTGCCACGCTGGGCCGATGCCCGTGATCGACACCCTCGAGGCCGTGGCGAGCGCCGAGCTCCACCCGTGGAACGACGCCTTCGTGCCCCGCGACCGGGTCGTCGTCCCCCGGCGGCTCAGCTCGGCCCAGGTCGACGCCTACCACGGCGACGGCTTCCTGCTCGTCGAGGACGTCTTCGACCCGGACCGGCTGGCCGCGGTGGCGGCCGAGATCGATCCGCACGAGCGCCGGATGAACGACCTCCTCCAGCAGCTCGGGGGGCGGGTCGAGGTCGCCGCCGCCGACGCCCTCACGGTCACGCTCCACCTGTCCACCTTCGCCCCCGCGTGCCGCGCCCTCGCCTACGAGGAGGCGGTGGCCGACCTGGCCCACGACCTCGTCGGGCCGGACGTCCGCCTCTACTGGGACCAGGCGGTCTACAAGCTCCCCCGCAACCCCGACGTGGTGCCGTGGCACCAGGACAACGGCTACGCCTACGTCGAGCCGCAGGACTACCTCACCCTGTGGGTGCCGCTCGTCGACGCCACGCTCGCCAACGGCACCGTCTGGGTGGTGCCGGGTGGCCACCGGCGGGGGACCCTCGTCCACCAGAAGGTCGAGTGCGGTCAGGCCTGCCTGCCCGAGTCGACCGAGGGGGCGGTGCCCGTCGAGGCGCCGGCCGGGTCGGTCATCGCCTTCTCCTCGCTGACGCCGCACCGGACCGGGCCCAACGACACCGACGCCGTCCGCAGCGCCTACATCCTCCAGTACGCGCCCGACGGCGCCGAGGTGCTGGAGGGTGACCCGGCCGCCGGCGACCCCGTGCGCCGGTTTCCCTGCGCCGACCCGGGCCGCCAGCACCCGAT
The DNA here is from genome assembly GCA_036380755.1 of Iamia sp. Classification (GTDB taxonomy): domain Bacteria; phylum Actinomycetota; class Acidimicrobiia; order Acidimicrobiales; family Iamiaceae; genus Iamia. Next base: position 1,426 of record DASVEC010000058.1, read on the forward strand.
CCTCGTGGGCGGACGGTGGAGCCCGCCGGCGCCGCTCTGACCCCCGGGCTTCAGTGGCCGAGGATCGTGTGGAGGGCGATGGCCTCGCCGCCGCCGTGGACCGGGATGTCGGCGCCGGTGACGTAGGCGGCGAGGGGCGAGGCCAGGAACACCACCGCGTCGCCGACCTCGGCGGGCGACGCGGCCCGGCCCATCGGCACCGTCGCCTCGGCCGCGGCGGCGCCGTCGGCCCCGCCGTAGTACTCGTCGAACAGCTCGGTCCGGACCATCCCGGGCGACACCGCGTTGACCCGCACCGCCGGCGCCCACTCCATGGCGAGGGTCCGGGTCAGGTTGAGCAGCCCGGCCTTGGCCGCACCGTAGGCGGCGGTGCCGGGGGAGGGGCGGGCCCCCGACAGCGAGGTGATGTTGACGACCGACCCGCCGGCGTCGGCCAGAGCGGCGCGGGCGGCGGTGGAGAGGTGGAGCGCCGACAGCAGGTTGAGCTCGACGATCCGGGTGCTGAACCGGGGCGAGGCGTCGGCCGCGGCGACCGACGGCGAGCCGCCGGCGTTGTTGACGAGGAGGTCGAGCCGGCCGTGGGCGTCGAGGACGGAGGCGACCAGCCCGGGCGCGGCCTCGGGATCCCGGACGTCGGCGGCGTGGAACGTCACGCCGGCGGGCGGGTCGTCGGGCGCGGTCCGGGCGGCCACGGCCACGGTGGCCCCGGCGGCCAGCAGCCGGTCGGTGATGCCCCGGCCCACGCCGCGGCCGCCGCCGGTCACCAGGGCGACCCGGCCGGCGAGATCGATGGTCAGGGCCATGGGGCGGCACACTAGGTTGCCGCTCAGGATCTGACGACCCATCAGAAACGACGACCAAGGGAGCCGGATGCCCACCACCCACACGGTCGACGACCACGGCATCGCCGAGGTCGTCATGGACAACCCGCCGGTGAACGCCCTGACCGTCGCCGGCTGGTTCGACCTGGCCGACCGCCTCACCGCCCTCGGGCGCGACCCCGAGGTGCGGGTCGTCGTCCTCCGGGCGGAGGGCCGCGGCTTCAACGCCGGCGTCGACATCAAGGAGATGCAGGCGACCGAGGGCTTCGACGCCCTCATCGGGGCCAACAAGGGCTGCTACGCCGCCTTCGGCGCCGTCTACGACTGCGAGGTGCCGGTGATCGCGGCGGTCAACGGGTTCTGCCTCGGCGGCGGCATCGGCCTGGTCGGCAACGCCGACGTGATCGTCGCCGCCACCGACGCCACCTTCGGCCTGCCCGAGGTCGACCGGGGGGCGCTCGGCGCCGCCACCCACCTCAGCCGGCTCGTCCCCCAGCACCGGGCCCGGGCGATGGTGTACACGGCGGCCACGATCACGGCGACCGAGCTGGCGTCCTACGGCTCGGTCCACGCCGTCGTGGCGCCGGAGCGCCTGCGCGAGGCGGCGTTCGAGGTGGCGGAGCAGATCGCGGCCAAGTCGCCCACCGTGATGCGGGCGGCCAAGGCCTCGCTCAACGGCATCGACCTGTGGGACGTCCACCGCTCGTACCGCTTCGAGCAGGGCTTCACCTTCGAGCTCAACCTGGCCGGGGTGGCCGACGAGCACCGGGACGCCTTCGTGGCCAAGCGCGACACGGACACCACCAAGTGACCGCGACGCTCGCCACGCCCACCGACAAGCGCATGAGCCCCGACGAGGTCGTCGGCCGGCTGCGCTCGGGCATGACCATCGGCATCGGCGGGTGGGGGAGCCGGCGCAAGCCCATGGCGCTGGTCAAGGCCATCCTCCGCAGCGATGTCACCGACCTCCACGTCGTCACCTACGGCGGCCCCGAGGTCGGCATCCTCGCCGCCGCCGGCCGCATGAGCCGGCTGACCTTCGCCTTCGTCTCGCCCGACGTCCCCAACCCGATGACCGGTGGCAGCGTCCCCGGGCTCGACCCTCACTTCCGGGCGGCGCGCCAGGCCGGCCAGCTCACCTGCACCGAGCTCGACGAGGGCATGCTCCTCCTCGGGCTGCAGGCGGCGGCCTGGCGGGTGCCGTTCCTGCCCACCCGGGTGGGGCTCGGTTCCGACCTGTTCCGCCTCGATCCCGGGCTCAGGACCGTCCGCTCGCCCTACCCGGGGCCCGACGGCGGCGAGGGCGAGGAA
>DASVEC010000059.1:0-3621 GCA_036380755.1 Iamia sp.
CGTTCAACAGGGTGAGCAGGGCCTTGGACGAGGTCTGCACCTTGCCGAGGTAGTCGCGCTGCTGGCTGTCCAGCCGGGTTTCGAGCACCAGGTTGGTCAGGCCGATGATGGCGTTCATCGGCGTGCGGATCTCGTGGCTCACGGTGGCGAGGAAGCGGGACTTGCTGATCGAGGCCTGGATGGCCTCGTCGTGGGCCTGGGACAGGTCGCCGGCCAGATCGTCGCTCTCGAGGATCACGACGAGGTGGAGGGCGACGCTGAGGCCGAGCACCGACATGGCGATGTACAGGCGGGTCGGCTCGAGCTCGTCGGTGACGAACAGGGCGGCCAGGATGCACAGGGCGGCGACGCTCGGCAGCCAGGTGAGGACCGGGCGGCTGCGCAGCGGACGGGGGGTCGACGGCGGCGGGGCCGTCGAGGTCACGGCGGCGACGAGGACGACGCCGAAGCCGGCCAGGTGGCCGACCACGCCGAGGGCGGCGCCGTGGCCCGAGACGAGGGCGTCACCGTGGGCGGCGGCCACGTCGGCGGCGATGATGAGGCCGACGCCGGAGGCGACCGGCACCCACCAGTCCCAGCGCTCGGGCGGGACGCGGGTCGACGCCGAGACCAGGACGGCGACGATGGCCACCTGCACCAGTGGCTGGAGGATCAGCACCGTGCGGGCGATCGCAGTGGCGTCCTCGGCGATCATGAACGTGGTGCCGAAGACGCCGTTCCACGCCACGAAGAGCAGGCAGCCGCCGATCATCAAGCCCTCGATCAGGGCCCGCAGCTGGGTCAGCCGCCGGGACGGTCCCTCGACCAGCATCAGGACGGCGATCAGCAGGCAGGAGGCGGCCAGGAGCAGCCCGACGTCGTCGATGGCCAGGTTCGGCTCGACCCGGCCCTTGGCCGTCTCCTGGATGGCGCCGGCCAGACGCCCGAGAGCCCAGAGGCCGGAGCCGACGGCGAGGAAGACCAGCGCCACGCGGGTCCGGCCGGTCTGGTGGCGGGCGGCCAGGCCCCAGGCCGTGGCGGCCAGGCCGGCCAGGACGACGAGGGCGACCTCGCCGATCGAGATCGCCCGGCCCGCGGCCACCAGGGCGCCACCGGCCACGGTGGCGAGGGCGCCGGCGTAGAGGAGCGCTCGCAGCGGCGTGACCCCGGCCCGACCGGCGACGTCGTCGAGGAGGTCGACGGCGGGCGCGGTGGCCCGGTCGACCAACGTGGACGTCGTCGTCGGGTGGAACGGATCCCCCATCTGCTGCCTCTCTGCCACGGCCCCTCCAGGGCATCGGCGACCCTCGGCCGTCGTGCGTCTGATCGGCACATCGGGGGCGTCCACAACCCTTTCGGGCCGGGAACTCACCGTGCGTGGTCGGATTGGTCCGAATGGACCATTGCTCTGCGTTCCCCGGCGTCCTGTTGGCGCGTGCGGTCGCGGGGTAGGGGCCGGCCTGACCAGCGCCGACGCACCCTCCGGAGCAGCCATGAGCGCCACCCACGCCCCCACCGTCGATGTCGGCGACCCGGACTGGACCGAGCCCCTCGCCCGCGCCGGTCTGGTGGCCCGGGGCGTGGTCTTCACCGTGTTCGGCGTCATCGCCGTCCGGCTGGCCTTCCTGGGCTCCACCGACGGTGAGGAGGCCAGCACCGGCGGGGCCTTCTCAGAGCTCGTCGAGAAGCCGCTCGGGGTCGTCCTGGTGGGCGCCACCGTCGTCGGCCTGGTGGCCTGGGCCGTGTCCTGCTTCGTCGCCGTCGTCAGCGGCCGCAACGGCTCCAAGCCCGGGGCCAGCGAGCCCCTCGACCGGGTCCGCGACGGCTTCCGGGGCGCGGTGGCCCTGGTCATCGCCGCCTCCGGCGTGCGGGTGCTCGCGCGGGGCGAGGGGTCGGGCGGCTCGGGCGAGGAGCGCGACCTGACGGCCCGGGTGATGGACGCCCCCGCCGGCCAGCTCCTCGTCGGGGTCGTCGGCCTCGTCCTCCTCGGCCTCGGCCTCTACCACCTGGTCAAGGCGGTCAAGAGGGACTTCCTCGAGCGGGTCGACCTGGGCCGGATGGGCGGCCGGGTGCCCCGCCGGGCGCTGGAGGTCCTGGGCGTCGTCGGCCACGTGGGCCGGGGCCTGGTGTTCGCCGTGCTGGGCGTCTTCGTGCTGAAGGCCGCCGTCGAGCACGACCCCGACGAGTCGAAGGGCATCGACGCCGCCCTCCGCGACCTGGCGGGGGGTGGCCCCGGCCGGATCCTCCTCGTGGCCATCGCCGTCGGCCTCGTCTGCTTCGGCCTCTGGACCTTCGTCGAGGCCCGCGCCCGCCGCGCCGACGTCTAGTCCCCTCTCGTCCCCTCGAAGTAGCGGCGGGGGTTGGCCACCAGTATCTGGTCGATCTGCTCCTCGGTGACGCCGTGGTCGCGCAGGTACGGCAGCACGTCGTCGTGGATGTGGAGGTAGTGCCACTGGGGCATGAACTGCAGGGCGTTCGGGTCGATCCAGTCGATGTAGCAGGACGCGTCGTGGGACAGGACCATGCTCCCGACGAAGCCCCGGCGGCACAGCTCCACCACGGTGTCGCAGCGCGTCTCGAAGGTGGTGGGCCCGGCGTGGATGCCGAAGCGGTCCATCCCGAGCACGAACCCGGCCTCGGCCAGGGCGCTCAGGTGGTCGACGTCGGCGCTGTCGCCGCTGTGACCGAGGACGATCCGGTCCGGCGCCACGCCCTCCTCGTCGCACATCACCCGCTTGACCTCGAGGCCGGTCTCGCTCCCCGGGTGGGTGTGGACCGTGATCGGGGCGCCGGTCGCGAGCGAGGCCTGGGCCACCGCCCGCATGATCCGCTCGATGCCCTTGGTGAGGCCCTTGGTGTCGATGGCGCACTTGAGGAAGGCGGCCCTCACGCCGGTGTCGGCGATGCCCTCGCGGATGTCCTTCACGAACATGTCGACCATGGGGTCGGGGATCTCGACGCCCAGCTCCTCGCCCAGCCCGGGACCGCGGAGGTGGAAGTACCAGGGCACGTCGGAGTACGTGTAGCAACCGGTCGCCACCACGATGTTCAGGTCGGGCACCTGCTCGTTGATGCGCACGATGCGGGGGATGTAGCGCCCGAGCCCGATCACGGTGGGGTCGACGATCGTCTGCACGCCCTGGGCCGACAGCGCCCGCAGCTTCTCGACGGCGTCGGCGACCCGCTCGTCCTCGTCGCCCCAGTCCTCGGGGAAGTTCTGCTGGACCTCGGGAGTCAGCACGAAGACGTGCTCGTGCATGTAGGTGCGACCCAGGTCGGCGGTGTCGACGGGGCCCCGGGCGGTCTCGACGGTCGTCATGGCAACGTACGTTGCCACAACATTCGCTTGACCGTCGCTCAAGTTCATGTTTGAGTGCCACTCAAATGAAAGCGACCCGCCCCTACTCCATGACCAACCGATCGGCCCGCACCGCCGCGACCCGCCGTCGCATCGCCGAGGCCGCCGCTGCGCTCTTCATGGAGCACCCCTTCGCCGAGGTCACCCTCGCCGGCATCGCCGAGGCCGCGGGGGTCTCCCACCAGACCGTCCTCAACCACTTCGAGTCGAAGGAGGGCGTGGCCCGAGCCGCCGCCGAGTCCTTCGGCGGTGAGACCATCGAGGCACGCGACAGCGCGCCGGTG
>DASVEC010000060.1:0-17165 GCA_036380755.1 Iamia sp.
TGGGCTGGGCCTTGGTCGCGGGCAAGAAGCGGGTGCCGAGACCGGCGGCGGGGATGACGGCCGTGGTGACCGTGCGGGGCGTCTGCACGGCCCTGTTCTACTGCGCCGCAGGTTGCAGTCCTGCCTGGGAGGGCCGGTACGTGCTCACCCCCGAGATCTTCGAGATGCTCGAGCGCATCGAGCCCGGTTCGGGCGGCGAGCTCCAGCTCACCGATGCCATCGCCCTGCTGCTCCAGAGCCAGGCCGTCTACGGCTACACCTTCACCGAGGGCCGCTACGACACGGGCCAGGTGCTCGACTACCTCAAGGTCATCGTCGAGCTGGCCTCCGAGCGCGACGACCTCGGCCCCGAGTTCCGCACCTTCCTCGCCGACTTCGTCCGCCAGCGCGACCTCTAGCGGCGGTCCCGCAACGACGGTCCCGCAACGACGGTCCTTGCCCACTACTGCGCTATGCGTCATAGTGGCGCGGTGGACACCAGCCAGATGCTGCGCGGGGCGCTCGACCTGGTGGTCCTGGCCGTCCTGGCCGACGAGGACGGCTACGGCTACGACGTCCTGCGCCGCCTGCGCGACTCCGGTCTCACCGAGGTCGGCGACGCCTCGGTGTACGGCACCCTCCGCCGGCTCTCGAAGGCCGGCCACCTGCGCTCCTACACGGCCCCGTCGGCCGAGGGCCCCGACCGCCGCTACTACGGGCTGACGCCCGCGGGGCGGGAGGAGCTGGTGCTCGGGGCCAAGACCTGGCGGGGCTTCGCCGGCTCCGTCGACGACATCATCCGCACCCACGTCCCGGGGAGGACGCCATGACCGACGCCACGACCGTGCAACCCGACCCCTTGCTCGAGGCCTACGTGCTCCGGGTGGGCGCCGCCCTCGGCGACGTCGAGCCGACCGAGCGCCACGCCCTGCTGGCCGACCTCCGGCTCCACCTCGACGAGGTGGGGCGGGACGACGTCCGGCCGCTCGACGCCATCGTCGGTCCCCCCGAGGTCTACGCCGAGGAGCTGCGCTCCGCGGCCGGGTTGACCGCCCCCGCACCCGCGCTGATCCCACCGCCGCCGCCTCCGACGCCGGGAGCGCCGTCGATCGCGGCGTGGCCGTGGCTGAAGGACCAGTGGAGACGGGCCCTGCGGGTGGTGGCCGCCGGCTGGCACGACGTCGCCGAGGCGGCCCGGGAGGCGACGCACAACGAGCCGGCGTGGTGGCTCCTGCGCGCCTTCTTCGCCGTGCACGCGCTCGGCGCCCTCACCCCTGGCGGCGGGGGGACCTTCCTCCTCCCGCGGGTCATGGGCTCTGGCTTCTGGGGGCTGGTGGCCGCCTTCGTCTGCGCCGTGGTCTCGGTCCGGGTCGGCCGCGACCCCGACCGGGTGCCGTTGCGGGTCGTCCGCATCGCCAACGTGGCGATCGTGGCCATCGGCGTGATCGCCCTCCTCCAGATGGAGACCTGAGCGGTCAACCACCGGACGACCCCGGCCGTCTGTAGATCCGTGGTCGACGAGACGGTGCCCGATGCGGGACTCGGTGCGGCGCTCGACGGGCTGAGGGCGGCCTACGACGCCCACGCCCGCCCGCTGCTGCGGCTCGCCGTCGCCCTCACCGCCGACGCCGCGCTGGGCGAGGACCTGGTCCACGACGCCTTCGTCCGGCTCCACCGGGCGGCTCAGCCCCCGGCGCCGGGGGCGGAGGGCGCCTACCTGCGCCGGATCGTCACCAACCTGGCCCACGACCACCACCGGCACGGGGCGGTCGTGCGGCGGCTGGCGCCGACACCCGCCGATCCCGCCCCGTCGGCCGAGCTCGACGCCCTCGGTGGCGACCGGGCCCGGGCCGTCGCCGCCGCCGTGGCCGCCTTGCCCGACCGCCAGCGGGATTGTGTCGCCCTCCACTACTTCGGCGGGCTGACCGACGCCGCCGTGGCCACCGAGCTCGGCATCTCGGTCGGCTCGGTGAAGACGCACCTGCACCGGGCGCGCGCCGCCCTCGCCCTCAGCCTGGAGGACCACCGATGACCGACGTCGACCAGATCCTGCGCGACCACGCCGCCGCGGCGGAGGCCGAGCCGTCGCCCGACGGGTGGGAGCGCCTCGTCGCCGGGCTCGAGGACGAGCCGCCCCTCGTCGTGTCCATCGACGGTCGGGCCCGGAACCCGCACCCCCGTCGCTGGGTGCTGGCCGCGGCGGCGGTGGTCGCCGTGCTGGTCGTCGCCGGGGCCGTCACCCTGACCCGTTCGCAGGTCGACGAGGACATGATCCGCCCGGCGGACACCGCACCGCCCACCACCGCCGCGCCGACCGCCACGACCGAGGCATCCGCGGGACGGCCCGTCATCGACGACGCCTCGCGGCCCGATCGGATCGCGGCCGTCCTCGACCAGAACGGCGACGGCGTGAAGGACGTGGTCAGGCTCGAGGGCATCGGCGTCTACGAAGACTTCGTCGACGAGCAGGGGCACGAGGCGACGAGGGTCCGGGCGCCCGAGGTGACGATGCTGGTCGACGGGACGAGCGTGCCCTTCTACCCGATCGAGTCGGTCGAGGTCCTGCCGGACGGCACCGTCCTCTACACCGCCGGGAACGCTGTCCACGGCGTCGACATCGACGACGGCGCCCCGCTCGGGCGGATCGCCGTGGGTCGGAACCCGGCGGCGTCGGCGAACGGTCGGCTCATCGCCACGATCCTGCCCCGGGGAGACGTCTGGGTCTACGACGCACCGGCGGACACCGGGAGCCGGCTCGATCCCCCGGCCGAGGGAGAGGGCGAGGTCACGGTGGTCAGCCTGTCGCCCGACGGCACGCGCGTGGCCCGCCAGCGGGTCCTGCGCGACGCCGACGGAACCGTCGTCGACACCGCGGTGGATGTCACCGACGTCGGCGATCCCGACGGGTGGGAGGAGGTCGAGCACTCGCCGGGGATCGGCCTGCCGGTGTGGATCGGCGACGACGTGCTCGGCGTGGGGATCGGGACGCGCGAGGCCAGCGAGGGTCAGACCGAGGTGTTCACGGCGCAGGTGGGCATGGCCCACCTCTCCACCGGCGAGGTGCGGTGGTCCGTCGGCATGGGGTTCCGGCATCTGGAGGCCACCCCTGCCGGCGACTGGGTCATCGCCGACTTCGGCGGCGGGTTGCGGGCGTTCGCGGTCGTCGACGGATGGCTGTGGGACGAGGGCACGGTCGTCCAGATCGACGGCATCGTCGACGCCGCCTGGTGAACCAACCCGCGGCGACGGACGGGTCGGGGGGTACCGTCGGGCGTCATGCGTCCGCTGCGCGAGGTCCGTGACCTGGTCCTGGCCCGCTGCCCGCGGCTCGATGCCACCGACCTGCCGCTGCACCGGGCCCACGGCTGCGTCGTGATCGACGACGTGGTGGCCGACGCCGACCTGCCCGGCTTCTCGAGCTCGGCCATGGACGGGTTCGCCGTCCGAGCCGCCGACGTCGCCTCCGCCACCGACGCCTTCCCCGTCGTGCTCGACGTGCTCGAGACGGTCATGGCCGGCCGATCGACGGAGCGCACGGTCGGCTCCCGCCAGGCCATCCGGATCATGACCGGGGCGCCGGTGCCGGCGGGCGCCGACGCCATCGTGCCGGTCGAGCGGTCCCGCTTCTCCGACGGCACCCGCGACCACGACGAGACGGTGGCGATCCTCGCTCGGGCCGAGGCCGGGCAGCACGTGCGGGGAGCCGGCGACGACGTGCGCGCCGGCACCGTCGTCGTGCCGGCGGGCACCGTGCTCACCGCCCCGCTGATCGGCGTCCTCGCTGCGGTCGGCCGCACCAGCGTCGAGGTCGTGCCCCGCCCGCGGGTCGGCGTCATCTCCACCGGCGACGAGCTGATCGAGGCGCCCCGGGCCCTGGCCGTGGGTCAGATCCGCGACTCGAACCGGCCCATGCTCCTGGCCCAGGCGGCCGAGGCCGGGTGCGTCCCCGTCGACCTGGGCTGGGTGCGCGACGACGTCGACGCCGTGGCCGCCGCCCTCCACCGCGCCGCGTTCCGCTGCGACATGATCCTCACCTCGGGCGGGGTGAGCATGGGCGAGGCCGACGTGGTCAAGCTGGTGATCGACCGCCTGGCCGACCCCGAGTGGGTCCAGGTCGCCATCCGCCCGGCCAAGCCCTTCGCCATCGCCGAGGTCGACGGCGTGCCCCTGCTGGGCCTGCCCGGCAACCCCGTCTCGTCGCTGGTCAGCTTCGAGGTCCTCGCCCGCCCCGCGCTGCGGCAGATGGCCGGCCGGACCCCGCTCGACCGGCCCCGGGTGACGGCCCGGGCCGGCGTCGCCCTCGACCGCCGACCGGACGGCAAGGACCACCTGGTGCGGGTCACGCTCGACGACGCCGACGGCGTTCTCACCGCCACCCCGGTCGCCGCCCAGGGGAGCCACCAGCTGTGGGCCTCGGCCCAGGCCGACGGGCTGGCCCTCGTGCCCGACGGCGACGGCATCGGTGCCGGCGGCGACGTGGAGGTCATCGTCCTCGATCTCGCCGCGCTCGTCGCCGGACGCTCGTAGGCTGATCCGGTGATCCCTCTCGTCGACGGGCACGGTCGCGTGCACCGCGACCTGCGCATCTCGGTCACCGACCGCTGCAACCTGCGCTGCACCTACTGCATGCCCGAGGAGGGCATGGTCTGGCAGCCTCGCCACGAGCTCCTGTCGTTCGAGGAGATCGAGCGGCTGGCCCGGGTGACGGTCGAGCGCCTCGGGGTCGATGCCATCCGCCTGACCGGTGGCGAGCCGACGCTGCGGGCCCACCTGCCCGTCCTGGTCGAGCAGCTGGCCCGGCTGGGCACCGACCTGAGCATCACCACCAACGCCACCACCCTCGATCGCCAGGCGGCCGACCTCGCCGCCGCCGGGCTCAAGCGGGCCAACATCTCGCTCGACACCCTCCAGCGCGACCGCTTCGTCGAGCTCACCCGCCGCGACGAGCTCGACAAGGTGCTGGCCGGCATCGACGCCGCCCTCGCCGCCGGGTTGACCCCGGTCAAGCTCAACGTGGTCGCCATGCGCGGCATCAACGACGACGAGATCGTCGACCTGGCCGCCTTCGGGCGCGACCGAGGCATCGGCGTCCGCTTCATCGAGTTCATGCCCCTCGACGCCTCGGGGCAGTGGGAGGCCGGCGCCGTCGTCTCCCAGGCGGAGATCGTCGACGCCATCGACGCCGTCTTCCCGCTCGACGCCGTGCCCCGCGGGTCGGCGCCGGCGTCGCTGTGGCGCTACCGGGACGGGCGGGGCGACGTCGGCGTCATCCCCAGCGTCACCCAGCCGTTCTGCGGCGACTGCGATCGCATCCGGCTCACCGCCGACGGCAAGCTCCGCACCTGCCTGTTCGCCACGGCCGAGACCGATCTGCGCGACCTCGTGCGCAACGGTGCCCCCGACTCGGTGATCGCCGACGTCGTGGCCGCCGCCGTGGGGGAGAAGGGTCCCGGCCACCTGATCGGCCAGCCGACCTTCATCCGCCCCCGCCGCAGCATGTCCCAGATCGGCGGCTGACGGCTGCCTGCCGGTGACGGCGGGCCGGACGGGGTTCGGGGCGTAGCATCGTCGCCATGCCCGATCGCGGACTGACCCACCTCGACCCGCTCGGGCGTGCCCGCATGGTCGACGTGACCCCGAAGGACCCCACCCACCGGCGGGCGGTGGCCCGGGGCCGCGTCTACATGCACGCCGAGACCACCTCGCTGGTGGCCCGGGGCGGCGTGGGCAAGGGCGACGTCCTGGCCGTGGCCCGGGTGGCCGGCATCCAGGCCGCCAAGCGGGCCTCGGACCTCATCCCGCTGTGCCACCCGCTCCTCGTCGGGGCGGTGCTGGTCAACTTCCGGATCGAGGACACCTACATCGAGGTCGAGGCGCACGTCGACACCGTCGATCGCACCGGTGTCGAGATGGAGGCGCTGACGGCCGTCTCGGTCGCCGCCCTGACGATCTACGACATGTGCAAGTCCGCCGACCGGTCGATGACCATCGGCGACATCGCCCTCTGGGAGAAGACCGGCGGGCGCTCCGGCGTGTACCGGCGCGAGCCCGAGGCCGCGGGTCTCGACCAGTCGATCGACAGCGTCCTCCTCGACCACGCCCGCAGCGCCGAGGGGGGCGAGCCGGGTGACGGCTCGCCGGGCATGATCGGCCCCGCCGGCCTCGGCGATCCCGCCGAGGTCTGAGCCATCGACCCAGGTCAGCGGGGCCCGCGGGACGGCCCTCAGGGTGGTCAGGCCCCCGTCATGTCACGCTCCGGGCTGGCTCTCGTCGCGTTTCCGTAGTAGAACCGTCACATTCAGCGCCCCCGTGACGATGAGGTCACGGAGCGCGATCCCGCCCCCACCGCTCCTGTCCGCCATCCACCAGTGACGGCGACCACACAGGTACGGTCCTGAGCAGAGAGAGCCGACCTGGAGACATGGGTGTGCCGGTCCTGATCCTCCTGGCCATCGTCTGGGCCATCGTCCTGGTGCCACCGCTGGTGCGCAACCGGGCCGATCTGCGTCCCGGTTCGTCGGTCTCCAGCTTCCGCCAGGACCTGGCCGTCATCGGCCGCACCACGCCCACCAGCTCGCTCCGCCCGCCCTCGCTCCCCGGTGTCGGCCCGTCGGCCCCGATGGCGGGCCCCGGCGCGCCGCTGCCCGGCACGCCCAGCGGACGCTCGGCGGCCCGCAAGCGCCGCCGCGACGTGCTGTTCACCCTCGGCGGCGTCGCCGGCTTCACCTTCCTCCTGGCCCTGGCCTTCGGCGGGCCGATGCTGCTGCTCCACCTCGTCGTCGACGTGGCCCTCGCCGGCTACGTCTACCTGCTGGTGCAGATGCGCAAGCTGGCCGAGGAGCAGGCCGTCAAGGTCCGGTACCTGGCGGCCCCGCCGCAGAGCCAGCCCCGCCTGGTCGCGGTCCGCCGCACCGCCTCGGGCTGAGCGACCCGCCTCCGGCCGGTCGCCTCGTCGGTCCCGCCTACCCTGCGACCCGTGGCTGACCCGGCACCGTCCCGCGCCCGGCTCGAGGGCATCACCGACACGATCCGGGTCGGGTTGAGCGCGGCCCACGAGGCCCGCGAGGCGGCCCTCCCGGCCTGCCGGGCGACGATCCGCAGCGCATCGCGGGCCATCCGGGCGATCCACCGCGGTGAGGCCGCGGCCGCCGGAGCCCACGCCGCCGAGGCCGAGGCCTCCCTGCGCCTCGCCCAGCGGACGCTGGCGCCGTTCCCCGCCGTGGCCCACGGCGGCTTCCTGCACGACGCCGAGAAGGAGCTGGCCGAGGCCCGCCTGACCGCGGCCCTGGTGGCCGGTGAGCCGGTGCCCGGCCCCGACGAGCTCGGCGTCGACCCCACCGCCTGGATGCGGGGCCTCTGCGAGGCGGCCAGCGAGCTGCGCCGCAACCTCCTCGACCGGCTGCGGGAGGGCGACCTGGCCCGGGGCGAAGCCCTCCTCGGCGCCATGGACGACGTCTACGACGTCTTGTCGCTGGTCGACTACCCCGACGCCCTCACCCACGGCCTGCGCCGCTCGCTCGACCAGCTCCGGGCCGTGCTCGAGCGCAGCCGGGGCGACGTCACCACCACGGTCCTCCAGACCCGGCTGCAACGGGCCATCGAGGGCTCGTCCGGGTCCTCGTCCTCGTCCGCGTCCTGACGCGGCACGGCCGGCCGCTCGCAGGGCGAGGGCCGGCCGTGCCGTCAGGAGGTGGGTCGGAGCGACCCGGGTGGGCTCAGCAGCCCTGCATGAAGACCTGGACGGTGTAGACGCGGCGGCCGGCCGTGGCGTAGCCCACGCCGACCCACTTCCACTTGCTCTGGAGGATGTTGTCGCGGTGCCCCTGGGAGTTCATGTAGGCCTCCTGCACCGCGGCGGCCGACGAGCCGTAGCCGACGTTCTCACCCAGGCTGCGCCAGCAGCTGGGGACCCCGGAGGTGAGGGTGGAGTGCGACAGCTTGCCGTCGCGGGCGAGCTTCTCGGCCCAGGCCTGGGCCTTGGCGTTGAGCTGGTCGTGGGTCGGCAGCGACCGGAGCCCGTGCTCCTTGCGGTCGGCGTTCATCTCGTTCTGGACCGCCGTCTGCCCCTCGGACATGCAGCCGGCGACGACGAGCACGAGGGCCAGCGCCAGGGCCGCCACCCGGACCACCGTCTTCTTGGAGGAGTTCCGCAGCATGGGGGGCCATCGGCCCCAACCAGGTCGCAGTGAGTGGTTGTCCATGGGAATCCGTCACTCTCGGTGAATTGGGTCGGGTGGCCCATGCCAGACGACCCACGCGCCGATCGCGTGCGGACCCCCCCGAGCGCACAGGATAGGGTGACGGTCCCTCCGGGGGTGTAGCTCAGCTGGCTAGAGCGCTTCGGTCGCATCGAAGAGGCCGTGGGTTCGAATCCCATCACCTCCACTCCTTCTCCAGCGGGTCATTCGCCCAGGTCAGCGGGTCGCGCGCCCGTGCCGGCTAGTGCCCGCCAGTCCCGCCCAGTTGCCTTCGGTGTCACTCCGTTGAGGCACGCCAAAGGCACGGCCGTCTCCTTGTCACGTGGCCCCTAGGGTCATCGACCGGGGCCACGAACCGGTGGCCTTGAGGAGTGAGGGGTGAGGTCCATGACGCCGACGTCGGGCGGCCGAAGATTGTCGATGGCCGCAGTCGAACTGGCGACCGAACTCTTCGCGCGGCAGTACGGGCTGTCGGGGCCGGAGATCCATAGCGTTTTTGCGCCGTTCACCGACGTACTGGGCCCCTACCCGATGGAGGACAAGCCATCTCGATGGAAGATCTTCCAGCGAGGCCTAGAAGCGCTCACAACGGACGACCAGCAGCGTCTGCTCACTGACCTGCTCGAACGTGAATGGCCGGCACTCGACGCAGCGGAGCTCGACAAGCTTCGCGAGATGCTGGCGAGCGGCGCCCAGATCTCATCGAGGCAACTTGGGGAGCGGGTCGATCTGCTCAACTGGGCTGGCGTTGAGCGGAGCTGGAGGGACGCCCTTGATCTTGTCGCCCGGAATCCGGACGGCGCGATCCGAGCCGCACGCACCACCCTCGAGAGTGTCTGTAAGCACGTGTGCGACGAGCGCAACGCCGAGTACCCCGCAGGCGGTGATCTGCCCAAGCTTTACAAGGCAGCGGCCTCGGCGTTGACGCTGGCCCCCGACCAGCATTCGGAGCAGGTGATCAAGCAGGTGCTATCGGGTGCGGCCACCGTCGTCGGTGGGTTGGCCGCAATGCGAAACGCCCTGAGCGACGCTCACGGTGCCGGGAAGGTCCATGTGCGTCCGGGACCCAGGCACGCCCGGCTGGCCGTCAACATGGCCTTCGGGCTGGCCACATTTCTGATCGACACGCACATGGAAAAGGCGGCTGGGACGACGCCCTAGCGAAAGGTGCGCCTGTTGCGGCGCCTATCGCGCTACTCCCAGTCGATCTCGTCAGGATCGATGTCGGGCTCGCCCTCGAGGTCGAGGGTCTCGTCGGTGACAGGCGCCGGCTCCCACGGCGGAACGTGCTCGTAGGCACGAGGCTGGGGATGCACGCTCGCCAGCTCGTATTCGTCCATCCCAGGCAGGCGAGCGCGCCCCGCCTCGTCGTCTCGTCGGTGCATCCGAGCGAGTTGGGCACGCGCCTGCATCGTCGGGATCGTGGCGGTCGCTGCGGAGCCGTAGAGGTGCCCCATGATCGCGTCGCCAGGCTTCGAGTCCGTGGCGAACACAAGTGTGTAGACGGGATGCCCCACCGTATTGACGATCTGGAGCGCGTGGGTCGATCGGTAGCCCAGCACCGACTCCAGCTTCCACCGGTAGAGGTTGACGAACTCGGCGCGCATTTCCTGCGCAGTCAGCTCGCCGCTCCTTCGGCCCTGATGAATCGGCAACCAGTCTCTCGAACCGAAGAGGCGGTCGAGCCGTGCAGCGCTTCTGCGCCCCTGAACGCCGTGTAGGCCGAGAACCCGAGCGAGCGCTGGCTCCGGCATCAGGATCCACTGCTCGACCTTGGTCTTCTTGTCGCGCCTCCAGTCCGCAAGCGCCGTGACCGTGCTCCAAGCAGCCTGAAGGCCTCGAGGGTCGACGAAGGCGAAGGTGGGCGCCCACCGAACCGAAGCGAGCGACCGAAGCGCCGACGGCAACGTCTGGTTGCAGTCGCCCATGAAGACCCGCCACCGATCATCGCCGGGTCGGGCAGCGGTGATGTCGGCCCGAAGGCGGGCCGCCGGACCTTCCAGTTCGAAGAAGGCAAGCTTCGTGAACTCGGGCTGCGCCCCCATGGCCACCTGAGAGGAGCCAGGAAAGGTGCCGGGCATGTAGCGCCGGTCGTTCTCCCAGCTGCCTGCGAAGAGGTCGAGATAGATCGCCTCCTTGGACCTTCCACGCACCGCGCGTGTGAAGGCGTTGAGGTAGTCCTCCAGCACACGAAGCTTCGCTTCGGACCACCAGTCCCAGCCCCTCCCCCGGGCGGTCATGCCAGCGCAACTCTCCGCTCTGGCATTCCGTCGTGTGTCGAGCCTTCCAGCTCTCGGCCGCCAGCCTTCGGGGTCCGGCCTCCCCACTGTTTGAAGAAGAAGGGCACGGCCGCGGCATTGCATTGGTCGCGAAGGCTCGTCAGCCAGGCTTCGTCAACAGGCCGGGCCCGGTGACCGCTCTCACCCCCTGCGATCAGCCAATCGATGCCTTCTAGGTTCAGATCCGGGAGCGGACCGAGGAGAGGTTCTGCGCTGACGAACCGCACCGCGGGGTCAACCCGCCTCAGGTGTTCGAGGCGGAAGCGGTACTTCGAGGACTCGATGCTCACGCCCATCCAGAGATTGGGCGGCCACTCGAGTCGCTGGCCGAGATCTGCGAGGCGCTTCGATCGCTTGGTGAGCACCTGATACTCGTGCTGCGGAGTGTCTGTGATGACCTCGAACACCTGGCGGATGTAGGTCTCGGGGACTTCCGGGTGGAATAGATCGCTCATCGAGTTCACGAAGATCGTTCGAGAACTTGCCCACGTGCGAGGGACATTGAGCGTGTCGGGGTGGAGCGTGAGTCCGAACCCTGGGCCGCTTGTCCTCGGGTCACCGTCGTTCTGATACTTCGCCTGACCCATCGCCTTCAGCCGCTTCGAGAGCGTCATCGCATAGCAGTTGTCGCACCCCGGTGACGTCCTGTCGCAACCGGTCGTAGGGTTCCAGGTCGCTTCCGTCCACTCGATCGCGCTGTGGTCTCCCATGGTCGGCTCCCTGTTCTCGATGGACACGAGCAGTCGGCGCGGGATCCCGTTGAGCAGGAGCGCTGGTACCTCAATGAGGTCGCCGAGTTTCTGAAGAGCCTACATAGGGGGTGAGACGGTCAGTGGCAGTGCGTGGCAGAGTCCCTGGTCAGTGCGCCCGCACTCACACCCGCGGCTACAAGGCGGGCGCCGGGCGGTCAGGGACGCATAGTCGGTCCCCTGTCTCGGGTGCAGGAGCGACTGCTAACGCCGAAGCGCAGCGGGCAGGGCCACTCGTTGCACGGCTCAGCTCCTGTGCCGCATCAGATCGCTCTGCGGGACTAACCAAGAGTCCGAGGTTGGTGTGGCGACCTCGTGTCATGGCGACGTAGGCGTGCGCTCTCGTGGTGCCGGGCTCAAGGACGGCGATGCCGACGTTGACGGTGTCGCCTTGGTTGCCGTAGCCGGTGACGGCCCAGCCGAGCTCGACGTGGCGGCGGACGTAGTCGGTGGGCAGGAGGGCGGTGCCTCGGTCGGGGTGCGCGACCACGAGACTGCCGTGCCTGCCAACGGCGGTGACGGTCCAGGTGTGGCGGTTGCGGACGTCGTGGCCTTGGTCGGTCTTCAGGGTCGGGTCGTTGCGGCGGGTGGCGATTGTGTCGCCGACTCGAGCATGGGTGCCGTCGGCGAGCGGGACGGCAGGTCCCATCGGTCGACGTGACGCCTGGATCGCTCGGTTGATCCTGCGAGCGCTCTCGGCGGTGTTCGTAGTGATGGCGACCGTCTGGCCGGCGTTCGTGTGGCGGTGGTGGAGGTCGGCCACTCGGTCCGGCAGGAGTGCGGGATGGGCGGTGGACAGGCGGCCGTGCCGGTCGTAGATATCGGCGGCCTCGGGATCGCCGGCGCGAAGGGCGAGGCTGGCGGCCGCCTCCCACGGCTCCCGGAAGCGTCTCGGCGTCTCGAGGTGGTGGTGCGGGAGGGTGTCGACGAGGTGGGCGAAGACGCCGCCTCGTCCTACGGCCGGGAGCTGAGCCGGGTCTCCGACGAGCACCAGGCGCCAGTGCCGGCGTTGCGCCAGCCACACGAGCTGAGCGACGTCTGAGGTCGCGGCCATGCCCGCCTCGTCGACGATGACCGTCGTGCCGGGCCGCCAGTCGTTGCGCCCTCTCATCTGGCCGTGGATGAACGACGCCACGGTGGCTGTCGGGCAGCCGGCTTCGACGGCGAGGACGTCGGCGGCCTTGCCGGAAGGAGCGAGGCCGACGACGGGCCGGTCCCGGGCTCGGAGCTGTCTGACGCCCTGGGCCGTTGCGGTCGTCTTCCCGGTGCCAGCGGGGCCGACCACCAGGACAAGACGGTCTGAATCAGCGATGGCCGCGGCAGCGGCGCTCTTCGAGTCGCCGCGGTCGATCGGCGACCTCGCGACGTAGGTGGTGGCCCACCGTTGGATGTAGGTCTCCTGGTCCAGGATCGCTTTGGCGGTGAGGCGGCGGTCGGTCACGGCCTCGGTCACCGGTCGCCCGTTCAGCCGGCTCGGTGCATCGCCCGGCGATGCCGGCGACAGGTCCACGCAGCGTCCGGCGGCAAGGTCTGCGAGCCGGTCGATCAGAGCGACGACGTCAGCGGCGCGGAGGTCGTCGGTGGGCAGCAGGGCGGCGATGTGGCGGGCCAGGTCGGCATGGAGCCAGGTGGACGACTCCTCGGAGATGCGACGGATCGCTTCGGTGACGATCTCCTCGTCGGCGACGTCGGGTGCGTCGGCTGCGCGGGAGAGGGCACTCCCGATCGTGCTCGGGCCGAACCCAGCAGCAGCCGCCTGGGTCGCCCACTCGGCGTGGAGCGCAGCGGCGTCGACCCCGTGGCCCTTGGCCGGCCGAGAAGCGACGACGG
The DNA here is from genome assembly GCA_036380755.1 of Iamia sp. Taxonomy (GTDB): domain Bacteria; phylum Actinomycetota; class Acidimicrobiia; order Acidimicrobiales; family Iamiaceae; genus Iamia. The sequence continues at coordinate 13,036 of DASVEC010000060.1, forward strand.
CGCGGCGTTCGAGAGCAGCGATGGTGCGGGCGTCGGGCTCGTCCCCGTCGTGCTCGGACCTCCAGGCATGGATCAGGTCGGCCAGCTTGAACTCGACCTGGCGGCTGCGTTGGGAGAAGAGGTCCCGGAAGGCGGGCTCGATCCCGGCGATGTCGGCCTGTCCGCCGTCGATGGTGGTCCAGGCGACACCGAGACGGCTCGTCAGCTCTCCTCGCAGAGCGGCGTCGTAGACCCATCCGATGCTGCGCTGCTGGTACTTGAGGAAGCGGGCGTCGAGGGCGAGCCACCGGCCGGAGGCGTCGCGGACCTTGGACCAGATCAGGGCGTGGGTGTGCAGCTGCGGGTCGGAGGTTCGTGAGGTGTGCTGTCGGAACACGGCCACGGTGAGGCCCTCGGCGTCGACCTGGTGGACGCCATCGCGGCCTCGTCGGGTCACGGATCCATGGCGTTCGAGCCAGCCGAGCGCAGCCTCGACGGCCGCGTCGTGGGCGGCGAGAACCTCGGCCCGGATCCACGGGTCGGGCGTCAGCGCCCAGAGCACCGAGACCGACTTCGGTGCCGAGAAGGTGGCGTCGAATCCCCGGGCCGATGTCTCGCCGAACCTGCGGCCGAGCGGTCGTCCCGTCCGGGGATCGGCACACTCGAGGAGCGCACGCAGATCCTCGCCACTGACCGAGTCGTCGAGAGCGAGGGCATGCCGTCCCTGGCCCCACCATCGGCCCGGCGGTTCGTCCGGGTCCAGGTAGTACTCGACGGGTCCACGGCTCGGCTGTCGCTGGCGGGCGCGGTCCTCGGCCAGCCCGGCGTAGTACTCGAGCAGGCCGGCGACGCCACCCGCGCCCGCCTTCAGGGTCGTCACCCGCATCACCGGCGACCACCCCCTCAGCGGCGTTGCCGACATCGTGCCGACGCCAATGCACTCGTCTGTCCGGTCGTGGGTCTCATGTGGACCTAGGCCGTTGAGTGGGGCTGGGTCCTACATGGTCGAGGTGGCGAGGGGTGTTCGGTAGCGTGCCGTGGGTGGGTCGTCCGGTCGTGAGTAGGTGGACGGTGGGTCGTGGCTGAGGGCGCGGCTGGTCGGGGTGGTGACGTGCGGCAGCTGAACGTCCGTGTCCCGGCCCCCTTGCTGGCAGAGGCGAAGAAGCGAGCGATCGACCTCGACGTCACGCTGGCTGAAGCCGTCGCCGAGGCGATCGCCGAGTGGCTCGATCGTCACCCGGCCGACGGCGGCGGCTGAGTCGCGCACCTAGGTGGTTCGGTTCCACCACCGAGGCGGTCGACCTTCGATCACGGTGAAGCCGGCGACGGAGTCACCTCGGTCGACCAGCTCGACGCCGACGTAGGGCCCAGCGTCGTCCTCTGCGTCCATGGCGAACACATCGACTCGCGTCGGCTGTTCGTCTGCTTCTCGCCGAGCGGTGATGGCGAGGTGGCCGTGCTGACCGTCGGCGGTCATGCGGATCCGCTCGAAGCCGGCGTCGTCGACGACGACGATGCGGCCGGTGCGGATCTCGCTGCGCACCTCGCCTCGTAGGGCAGCGACTTCGGCCCGCACGGCGGCCAGGTCAGCCGCTGTGACCGGGCGCTCGGGATCGGTCGGTGGGCGAATAGCGTCACTCATGTCGGCACCTCCTATGGGGTGTCGTCCAGGCCCCGGGCAGTGGCCGCTGCGCCGGGGCCACCTCGCGTCCGGGTTGACGGAGGCGCTTCGCTAGTCTGCTAGCAAACTAGCCAGGACGCAACGATTCGGCTAGATGTAGTGAATGCCCTGCCCTTCGGGCCTAGAGACATGGCGAAGGCGTGATGTTCGCTTCCGAGCGGGTCGCCGCCGCTGCTGGTCGTCCCCTCCAGCAGGCACACCGCAGTGCATGGGGTCCCACACGAGATCTCCTCGAGGAGGATCCATGGGACGCCGACAGTTCGGCACCATCCGCAAGCTGCCATCCGGCCGCTTCCAAGCCCGGTACCGGGACGACGCCGGGAACCAGATCGCTGCGCCGCAGACCTTCGACACGAAGACGGCCGCTGGCCAGTGGCTGGCCGCCCTGCAGACCGATATGGAACGAGGCACCTATGCCGACCCGACCGCCGGCGCCGTCACCTTCGCCGACTGGGCCGAGGACTGGATGGGCTTCAAGTCCGGCCAGCGCCCGGCGACCCTCGCCCGCGACCGCACGGCGATCTATACCCACTTCAACCCGCTAATCGGTGGCCTGCCCGTCGGTCGGATCACGCCGATGGACGTGCGGCGAGTGGTCCAGCAGATGCAGGGGAGGGGACTGGCACCCAAGAGCGTGCGGACCTACGTGGGCACGCTGCAGGCGATCTTCACCGCCGCCGTCGACATGGACCTGATCGTGAAGTCTCCCGTCCGGCCACGAACACTCGGCCTGCAACCGATCACCCGCCGGGAACGCCCCACCCTCTCGCCCGAGGAGCTGTACCGACTCGCTGACGAGGTGCCCGACCACTGCCGCGCGCTTGTCCTGATCGCAGGCGTCGTCGGCCTGCGTTGGGGCGAAGCCGTCGGCCTGCGGCTATGCGACGTCGATCTCGACGAGCAGATGCTGCGGGTCGAGCAGAGCGTCGAGGAGGTGTCAGGTCAGGTGCGGGTTGTGCCCGAGCTGAAGACAAGCGCCAGCCGTCGGCGATTCGCCATCCCGCAGGTTCTCGCCGACGAGATCGCCGGCCACGTCGAGCGCCAGAGGGCCGCCGCCGCGCCGGACGATCTGCTCTTCACCGGGAGCAGGGGAGGGATCATGCGCCGCAGCTTCACCGGACGGACCTTCAAGGACGCCGTCCGCCGAGCCGGCCTGCCCGACACGCTGAACTTCCACGGCCTCCGCCACGTAGCGACGTCGCTGATGGTCGCCAACAACGAGCACCCCAGGGTCATCCAGCACCGCCTCGGCCACGCCGACCCCCACATCTCGATGAGCGTCTACGCCCACGTCGATGCCGGGCTGGATCGTCAGGCGGCGAAGCGTCTGGACACGGCGCTTACGGCAAATGCTGGCGGCGGGCGGAGCCCACATCCTCCTACCCACGGTGGGATACTGTGACGACCTCGCGAGCCACGGACGGGGCATGGCCAAGAAGCGGACCATATCTGCAGAGTCTCTCCGACCGCGTCGTGCACTCAAGACGCTGCACTATGAGATGCAAGGCGATTGGTACCGCGATCCTTGGGGTTGGCCCGAGCTCGACTGGTTGGTGAGCGACGGTAAGGAACACTTAAGGCAACGGCTACGGTCCGACGGCATCCGCAGAGTCGCGAAAGTTGATGTTCCGAAAGAGAACTTCGGCATCCGCCCAGCGATCGTGATGGACCCGGTCGATCGACTTATCTATCAGTGCTTGGTCGACCGGTACAGCCTGCCCTTGGTAGGTGACTTGCGACCGTGGGTCTATGGCTGGCGTCTGCCACCGAAGAACCCCAAGGGGGGAAAGTGGTCACATAATAGCATCCAGGACGCGGAGTTTCGAAACACCATTTCGTTCTCCAGCAACCTGAGGACGGCTGCACTACGAACCGATGTGTCTTCATTCTTTGCGTCGATCGACTTGCCTTCGCTATGCGAAGCCATCGGCGATCGATGTGGGCCAGGACCGCTAGTTGAACGACTCTTCGATCTTATGCGAGGTTGGGGTGGCGTCGCGGGCCGGCGTGGTCTTGCTCAGAGGTCCACCGCATCCGCCGCGCTCGCCAACATGTTCTTGCAGCCTCTCGATGATGTGCTTGACGGATTTCTGCGCGACCACAACCCGCCACGGGCTGAAATCTCCAGTCGATTCGGGCGTCGCCTTGGCGACGTCTCGCTCGCCCGTTGGATGGACGACGTGTGGATCTTTAGCCGGCAACCTGCCGACCTCAGAAACCTTCAGGTGCGAATGCAGGCAGTGTTGAATGAAATTGGGCTGGACCTCAACAGTGCGAAGACAGAACTCCTGGAAGGTGAGGAAGTCGCGAAGGCTGCCAAACGCATTCAACATAGCGCAATTGACGGTGAACTCAATCACGAGACTGAACCGGGTAGCACGCAACTGGACGAACTGATCGAGCAAATCCTGGAGAATCCGTCAGAGTCAACCCGAAGTTCGATAAAGTTCGCCACGAAACGAATGCGAGA
>DASVEC010000061.1:0-16794 GCA_036380755.1 Iamia sp.
TGCTCGCCGACCGGGGCACGTGCCTCGACGTCTGCCCGTCGTCGAACCTGCTCCTGGCCATCTACCCGTCGCTCGAGGAGCACCCGCTGCCCGCCCTCCTCGACGCCGGCGTCGCCTGCTCGCTCAACGCCGACGACCCGCTGCTGTTCGGTCCCGGCCTGCTCGAGGAGTACGAGCTGGCCCGCACCGGCATGGGGCTCGACGACGACGCCCTCGCCGCCGTCGCCCGGGCCTCGATCACCCACAGCGGCGCCCCCGATGCGTGCAAGACCACCGCCCTGGCCCAGATCGACGCCTGGCTCGCCGATCCCTCGCCGAACTCGGTGGAGTAGACGCCCGGTTTCGGGCGCTTACTCCACCGAGTTCGCCATATGGCGGCCGAGAGCGGGGAAGCCCAGGTCCACGAGCGCCCTCCGGTAGGCGACGGCGAAGCGGTCGAAGGGGAGGTGCAGCTCCTCGGTGAGGTCGAGGGGGAGGCGCTCGGGGCGCTGGCCCTCGACGATGCGCTGGTCGGGCGCGAAGACGGCGTCCTCGACCGCCTCGAAGGCGGGGACGTCGACCTCGGTGCCGAGCGGGAAGCCGGTGCACCAGAACACCCGGCACGTCGTCGCCGTGGTGGGCGACGGGGCCACGAACATCACCGTGCCGGGGCCGGCGGCGTTGTCGAGGTGCACGGCCAGCGGCAGCTCGGCCCGGTACCCGAAGACCATCCCGTAGCTGCCGTCGGCGTTGGCCGCCGTGCCCTGGTCGTAGGCCGAGACGTACGGGTAGTCGAAGCTCAGGCGCCACCCGTCGTCGGAGCGGGTCACGTCGTAGGGCGGCACCACCACCTCGTCGGGGTTGCCGAAGGTGTCGACGTGGAGGACCGAGAAGTGGGCCACGTCGCAGAAGTTCTCGATCTGACGGGGCGCCTGGCAGGCCCAGTCCATGGGCTCGCCGACATGGAGCCAGTGGGTGCCGAGGTCGTCGACCTCCTCCAGACGAGGCGCGGGCCGCGCCTCCTCCCCCGCCGGCACCAGGCAGGCCCACACCAGGCCCGAGTGCTCGGTGGTCTGGTACCCGGGCACATCGGCCCGGGACGGGATGCGGTCGTGGGGCAGCTGGGGGATGCGGGTGCAGGCGCCCGTCGGGTCGTACTCCCAGGCGTGGTACGGGCAGCGGAGGCAGCCCTCGTCGGTGACCGACCCCATCGACAGCCGCACCCCCCGATGGCTGCACAGGTCGTCCAACAGCGACAGCTGCCCGGCGGGCGACCGCCACAGCACCAGCTGCTCCTCCAGCAGGGTGACGGCGAGGGTCTGCCCCGGCGCCACGTCCGAGGAGCGGGCGACGGCGTGCCAGAACGGCCGCGCCGCGGCCAGGAACTCGTTCATCGAGGTCGGGTCTCCGAGGTGAAGAGGGTCTGGACGGCGTGACGGAACGGGGCGGGGTCGACCTCGAGGGCGACACGCCAGGGGGTGAAGTGGCCGAGGGTCGACTCGGGGACCGGTCGGCGATCGGCGACGGTGGCGCCCCAGGCCGCGCCGCCGCCGGTGTCGACGGCGAGCGGCCATGTCTCGACGGCGGTGATCACCGGCTGCTCGGCCGCCGCCATCACGGCCAGCAGGTCGTGGCACGGGAACATCCCCGGCGGCGTCTGGCCCACCGAGTCGTAGAAGGCGAGGTAGGTGTCCATCGGGTCGGCCAGGAAGCGGGCGACGACACCGTCGGAGGCGTGGGCCGCGGCCAGCTCGACGTCGGCCGACAGCAGCGCGGCCATGGTGACGTCGAGCCCGACGAGCAGCGGCGGCTCGGCCGTCGCCCACGGCGCCCCGACGACGGCCTCGGCCGCCCGCGGGTCGTGGGCGATGTTGGCCTCGGCCGCGGGGAGGGCGTTGCCCCCGGCCAGGACCGACCCACCCATCACCGTCAGCGAGCGGAAGCCACCCACCAGCTCGGGCCGCTCGGCCAGCACGCCGGCCATGGTGGTGAGCGGCCCCGTCGTCACCAGGTCGATGCCGCCGGGATCGGCCGCGACGAGACGGGCCAGCAGCTCGGCGGGCGGCTCGGCGGTGGGTGTGACCTCGCCGGTGGGCCAGCGGTCGGCGTACCCGCCCAGACCGTCGAGTCCGTGGACGTGGGTGGCCCGATCCGCCAGCGGCGAGGGCCCCGACGGGTCGGTGGCGCCGAGGGCGACCGGGACGTCGGGCCGGCCGGCGGCGTGCAGGATGCGGCAGAGGTTGGCCGCCGCCGCGTCGCGCTCGGTGTTGCCCCACGTGGCGATCAGGGCGACGACCTCGACGCCGGGGTCGGTCAGCGCCCACCAGATGCCGGTGCAGTCGTCGACACCGCCGTCGTTGTCGATGACGAGCCGGCGGGTCACGACGCCACCTCGGCGGGCGCCACCATCTCGGCCAGGATGCGGCGCAGCTCGACGGTGGCCCGATCGGCCCGGGTGTGGACCTCGGCGGTGAGGTCGAGGGGCAGCGCCAGGTCGACGAAGCGCCGCTGCAAGGCCAGGTCCTCGGCCACGACGCCCTCCTCGAAGGCCAGGGCGGCAGCCAGTCGCTCGGGGTCGTGGCCGATGTCGTCCCGGGCGATCGAGGTGTGCACCGTGCACGTCTCGCCGTCGACCGGTTGGACGAAGAAGGTGATGACGTTCGTCCCTCCGGCCTCCTCGTAGTCGATCCGCAGCGACGCCGCGAACGGCGCCGTGTAGCGATAGGTGACGTGGCGGGTCTGGAGGAGGGGTCGGCGTCCGGCGCGCACCTCGGGATCCTCGCGGTTGGGGAAGCGGTGCGAGGAGCGGACCGTCATGCCGAGCCCGTCCCGCTCGACCACCGACGGGGGGACCCGCGGCTCCTCCTCGGCCCCGATCGTGGCCGCGTGGACGAACGGGAAGTGGGCCATGTCCAGGAAGTTGTCGATCAGCAGCCCGGCGCCGGCCCGGGTCGTGACCGGGGCCAGGTCGGCCCGGGCGAAGCGGCTGCGGTCGTCGTCGGCCAGCGGGTCGGGCGGGAGCGGGGCGAGGGGTGGGTCGGGGGCGATCCACACCAGCCCGAGGTGCGTCGTGACCGCCGCCGGGGCGGTGGCGCACTCCGGGTGCGGGCACCGGTCGCTCCGGACCGAGACCTCGCCGTCGCGCCGGGCCACGACCCAGTCCTCCCCCAGCAGCCGCACAGGGATAGCGCTGCTATGCATAGCGGCGCTATGCATAGCAGCGAGCGGCAGCACCGGGTGCCAGGCCCGCCGCAGGACCGGGTCGGTGTTGGTGAGCGTCACCGGGCGGGCTCGAGCTCGGCCTCCAGGGCGTCGAGCTCGGCGACGAAGCGGGCCCGCATGGCCGTCTTCTCGTCGTCGGTGAGCCAGGTGCCGTCGACGCCGTTGAGCACCAGCTCGCGCACCAGGGCGACCGAGTGCCCGTTCTGGCCGCAGAACTCGACGTACTCCTGGCCGATGTCGGTGTGGAACATGGTCGGGTCGTCGGAGTTGAGCATCACCTTGAGCCCGGCCTCGATCATCCCGTTGATGGGGTGGGTGAGGAGATCCGGCCACCCGTAGACCCGGGCCGTCGAGGTCGGGCAGACGGTGAAGACGATCCCCGCCTCGCGGCACCGGGCCACCACCTCGGGGTCGTCGAGGATGTGGTAGCCGTGGTCGAGCCGCTCGCAACCGAGGTCGTCGAGGCAGGTGGTGATGTTGACCGGCGGCCCGTCCTCGCAGGCGTGGCTGGTGCGCCGCAGCCCGGCCTCGCCCGCCCGCTGGAACACGGCGGTGAACTTCTCGGGCGGGTCGGGCGCCTCGGCCGCGTCCATCCCCAGACCGATGACCTCCGGCCGGTCGAGGGCGATCAGCTCCTCCAGCCAGGCCATCGTGTCCTCGGCCGAGTCCTGGCGGTACACGTCGGCGATCAGGCGGCAGCCCACGCCCAGCTCGGCCTCGGCCCGCCGCATGCCGTCGACGAAGCCATCGACCACCGTCGCCAGGGCCACGCCGCGGGTGATGTGGAGCGTCGGGTTGAAGAACATCTCCCGGTACTTGAGGTTCCCCGCGCGGACGCCGTCCTCCAGCGTCTCGAAGGCGACCCGGGCGAAGTCCTCTCGGTCGATCACCGTCGAGTTCACGAACCGGAACGTCTCCAGGAACTCGTAGATCGTGTCGTAGTCGTAGATCGTGTCGATGTCGTCGGTCGGCAGCTCGATGCCGTGCTTGGCGGCCAGATCGGCCACCGTCGCCGGCCGCAGCGTGCCCTCGACGTGGCAGTGCAGCTCGACCTTGGGCACGCGGCGCAGGTACTCGGTCATGTCCATGAGTGGATCCGTTCTCTGTCCAGCACCTCGGCCACGGCCGCCGGGCCGCCGTCGTCGAGGGCGGCGACCAGCTCGCGCAGCCAGCGCCGGTACTCGAGCGACACCCGGTCGGTGCGCACCGACAGCTCGAAGGTGGGGTCGAGGTGCATCTCGGGCGGGTCCTGGTTGGTCACCAGCGGCTCGTCCTCCGCCAGGACCAGGTCCTGGAAGGCCAGGTGGGGCGCATCGTCCTCGTCGTGGCGGTCGGACCGGGCCACGACCCAGAAGGTGCGGGTGGTGGCGTCGTCGACGGGCGAGGCCGTCATCCAGAGGTGGCGGCGGACCCCGCCCTCGAGGGCGAAGGCGATGTCGACGGTGAGCGGCATCGGCACCCGGTAGGCCGAGTAGCCGTAGAGGGCGACGTCGTCGGCCTGCATCTCGGGCGGGTCGTAGTCGAAGCGCATCTCGCCGGCCTGGCGCCGGATCGACGGGATCGGGGGCACGGGCTCGTCGCGCCGGCCCAGGCTGCCGTCGTGGACCCAGGCGAAGTGGGCCAGGTCGACGAAGTTCTCCACCCGCCGGGGCGCCCCGACCGGCCAGGTGTACGGCGGGCCCGGGACGACCTTCATCGTCGCGTCGTCCCACGCCGGGCAGGCCGGGATCCGCGTGTCGGCCGAGCCGTCGAGGCGGACCCAGACCAGGCCGTGGGCCAGCTCGACGTCGTACGACGGCAGGCAGGCCCTGGGCGGGATGGGCCCGTCGGGCATCGACGGGATCTCGACGCACCGCCCGTCGGCCGCCCAGCGCCAGCCGTGGTACCCGCAGCGGATCGTCCCGTCCTCGACCCAGCCGACCGACAGCTTGGCCGAGCGGTGGAGACAGCGATCGGCCACCGCGGCCAGACCGGCCGGGCCGAGGTCGGCGAGGGCGATCCGGCGCCCCAGCAGGGTGACCGCCAGCGGTTGCGGCGCCGCGGCCCGGAGCTCGTCGAGGGTCGCGACCGGGTGCCAGAACAGCTCGAACAGCCGGCTCAGATCCGACGTCATGGGAACACGGTGGCGTAACGGCTGTCGGAGTGGAGGGGGCCGTCGGGCACACCGTTGCTGCGGGGCGTCCAGGCCCAGATGCGCCACAGCATCCGCTCGCCGGTGAAGGGGCCACGACCGTGGAACATGCGGTAGTTGTCGAGGCAGAGTGCCTCGCCGGGCTGGAGGGAGAAGCGGGGCGCGGCCTCGCCGGCGTGGTGGACCCAGCCCTTCCACCGCTCGATCAGCTCGCGATCGCGCTGGGGGGTGGTGGTGGTCGGGGCCGGCGCCATGTAGGGCGAGCGGCGCAGCGCCCTGCGCCCCGACGGCAGGGTGAGCACGATGGTGCTCACCGTCGGGTGCATGCCGGGCTCGGTCAGGTCGACGGGCTCGGCGTGGACGAAGGCATGCAGCTCGGGATCGTCCTCGGCGATGGTGGACAGCAGGCGATGGCCGTCGACCACCATCGATGCCCCACCCGTCGCCCCCTGCTCAGCGCACAGCAGGAACAGCCCGTCGGGATGGTGGTCGCCGTAGGCGAAGCCGTCGACGTGGACCGGCATCGTCTGCTCGGGCGGCACGAGGCTCCGGTCACCCTCTCCGCCCTCGCGGACGGCGGAGGCGTCGGGGCGGGCCAGCAGCTCGCCCAGCACGGCACCGGCCACCGCCCCGGCGGCGGCATCGTCGGTGCCCCGCCCGGTGAGGATGGCGGCGCCGTCCCGGTCCAGCAGGGCGGCGGCCCGGACCGGATCGGCCGTACGAGTCGGGAGGAGGCCGGCCATGGCCCGACTGTCCCCCACCTCCCCGCCGGGGGCAATGGTCCCGGACCGGACTTCACACGCCGTTGACAATCTGTTGATCGCACCGCGCGATCAGGCGACGGCGAAGGCCTCGATCATGGCCTCGACGTCGCCGAGGGGGTACAGGATCGGGCACGTGCAGCCGTCGTCGATGTACTGCTGGACACCGGCCCGGGCCTCGTCGGGCGTCCCCGATGCGGTCAGGAGCTGCACCACCTCGTCGGGCACCAGCTTCGAGGCCGCCTCGACCTGCTCGTGGGTCGCCGGCCAGGTCAGCACCTCGCCGACCTTGTCCAGGAGGTCCTGCGACACGCCCGAGGCCTTCATGATGTGCGGCTGCTGGCCCAGGTACTGGGTGACCATCAGCCGGGCCATGTCGAGTGCCGTCCGATGGTCCTCGTGCACCGAGCACACGATCAGCTGCGGGCGGTCGAGGTCGTCGACGTCGCGGCCGGCTCGCGCCGCCCCGGTGGCCAGAGCGTCCATGGCCCGGCGGTTGTAGTCGGGTGACACCAGGTAGTTGAGGACGACGCCGTCGGCGATCTCACCGGTGAGCTCCATCATCTTCATGCCGGTGGCCCCGATGTAGATCGGGACGTCCTTGGGCCGGCGCTCCTGGTACACGTAGTCGAGCTCGACACCGTCGAGGTGCACGTGGTCGCCGTCCATGGTCACCGTCTCGTCGTGGAGGAGGGCCCGCACCGCCGTGACCACCTCCCGCATCACGCCGAGGGGCTTCGACCGGGTGATGCCGACCTTGGCTGCCAGCGGGTCCCACCAGGCCCCGAGGCCGAGGATGACCCGACCCGGGGCCAGGTCGTCGAGCGTCGAGAAGGTGGCGGCCAGCCGGGCCGGGTTGCGGCTCCACACGTCGGCCACGCCCGAGCCGAGCTTGATCCGCTCGGTGACCGCCCCGAACGCCGCCAGCGGCACCGTCGCCTCGCGCACCAGCCGGCTCTCGGCCTGCCACACGGCCTCGAACCCGGCCGCCTCGGCCGCCTGGGCGTAGCGCATCCCGTCCCGGATCGGGTGGGCGTCCTGCAGGTACAGCGCGACTCGGTCCATGGATCTCCTGATCTAGGGCATCTCTGCGAGCGCCGCGTGGAGGCGGATGGCGGCCTCGCGGGCGTGGGCGCGGACCTCGGCGGGGTCGACCCGGGTGGGGCCCTCGGGGCCGAGGACGACCTCGCCGTCGACCACCACCTCCCGGGGCCGGACGCCGGGCGTGTAGGCCAGGTGCCACGGGTCCATCGGCGCGTACGACCAGGTCACCCGGTCGGCGGCGGCCTCCGGGACCAGGTCGTAGCCGGCCTCGAGCCAGGCCCAGGCGTCGTCGGGGCGGGCGGTGAGGTCGTCGGCCCGCAGGGCGACGAAGGCGAGCCGGGCCTCGTCGAGCATGTCGGCGCCGATGCCGTCGGTGCCCAGCGCGACCCGCTGGCCCTCGGCCCCCCACCGGGCCGGACGGCCGTAGCCGACGCCGTTGTTCTGGTTCGACCGGGGGTTGTGCAGGATCGTGCCCGGCAGCCGGCGGTCGAGGTGGACGGCGTGGGCGAGGAGCCAGTCGTCCCGGGCCCGGCCGGCCAGCCGCTCCCCTGCCGCCAGGTCGTCGGGGCCCTCGGCGACGTGGATGTGCACGCCGACGCCGAGATCGGCGGCCAGCCCGCAGACGGCGTCGAGCGTCTCGTCGGACATGGTGAAGGCGGCGTGGGCACCCACGAGCCCCCGGCCGCCGGCCCGGATGAACCGCTCGTTCTCGTCGAGGCCAGCCTGGGCCCCGTCGAGCCCGTTGCGATCGGTGACCTCGTAGCAGCAGACGACGCGCACCCCGACCTCGGCGCACGCCTCGGCGACGACGTCGAGGCTCCCCTCGATGGCGCTCGGCGAGCTGTGGTGGTCGACGATCGCCGTCGTCCCGCACTCCAGCGCCTCGAGGGCGCCGAGCCGGGCCGAGGCCCGGATGGTGTCGAGGTCGAGGGCCCGGTCGAGGCGCCACCACACCAGTTCGAGGACCTCCAGGAACGACGTCGGCGTCCGGGGCGGCGCCGGCATGCCCCGGGCCAGGGCCGAGTACAGGTGGTGGTGCGAGCAGACGAGCCCGGACGTGACGGCGCCGTCGGCGGTGGCGTTCGGCATCGGACGGCTCAGCTGCGGCGCATGGGCAGGGCGGTGCGCCACTCGCCGTCGTGGGCGTGGAGGGCGGCGGCCACCGCGCCCGCCGTCGGCACCAGGCCGATCTCGCCCACGCCCTTGATGCCGTAGGGGGCGTCGGGCTGGGGCTCCTCGACCAGGATGACCTCGACCGGGGGCATGTCCTTGGCCCGCAGGATCTGGAGGCCCCGAAGCGTCATGACCGTGGGCCGGCAGTCGTCGTCGGTCGGGAAGTCCTCGCTGAGGGCGTAGCCCAGGCCCATGTGGATGGAGCCCTCGATCTGCCCCTCGACCATGAGCGGGTTGACGGCCTTGCCCACGTCGTGGGCGGCGATCACCTTCTCGATGGCGCCGGTGTCGGGGTCGAGGACGATCACCTGGGCGGCGTAGCCGAAGGTCGAGTGGATCACCGGGTGCTCGAGCCCCTCCTCGAGCTTGTTGGTCCAGTCGACGACGTACTGCCCCTCGTGATCGACGTTCGGGGCGCAGTCGGCGGCCAGCGCGGTGCGGCAGGCGTCGGCCACCGCGCCGGCACCCATGAGGGTGCCCCGGCTGCCGGTGGTCTGGCCCTTGCCCAGCTCGCGGGTGGTGTCGACGACGACCCGCACCCGCTCGGGCTCGATGCCCAGCTCGGTGCAGGCGACCTGGAGGGCGACGGTGTGGATGCCCTGGCCCATCTCGGTCCAGCAGTGGCGGACCTCGACGGTGCCGTCGTCCTCGAAGCGGACCACGGCCTTGGCCACCTCGTTGAAGCCGTTGCCCAGGCCCGAGTTCTTGAGCCCGAGGCCGACGCCGACCGCCTTGCCCGCCGCCACCGCCGCGTCGACCTGCGGCTTGACCGCGTCGAGGCAGGTGCGGGCGCCCTTGCAGCCGTCGTCCATGATCTGGCCCGGTCCCCACACCGCACCCGGCGTGATGACGTTGCGGTCGCGGATGTCCCAGCCGCTGATCCCCACCTTCTCCGCCAGCCGGTCGAGGAGGCCCTCCATGGCGAACTGGGCCTGGTTGGCGCCGAAGCCCCGGAAGGCGCCGCACACCGGGTTGTTGGTGCGGACGGCGAGGGCCTCCACGTCGATGGTGGGCAGGTGGTACGGGCCGCTCGCGTGTCCCGCCGCTCGCTCGAGCACCTTCATCCCGACGCTGGCGTAGGGCCCCGAGTCGCCCACCATCCGGACGCGCAGCGCGGTCAGGCGCCCCTCCGCATCGCAGGCCCCCTCGGCCTCGATGTGGATCGGGTGCCGCTTCGGGTGCATGAGCAGCGACTCCTCGCGGCTCATGGTGCACTTCACCGGCTTCTGCAGCAGATGCGCGGCCAGGGCGGTGTGGCCCTGGTTCGCCATGTCCTCCTTGCCCCCGAAGGCGCCGCCGTTCGAGACCAGCTCGACGACGACCTCGTCGGTGCCCAGCGCCAGCAGCGAGGCGATCTGATCGCGGTCGTCCCACACGCCCTGGCCGCCGGAGTAGACGAGCAGCGGCTCGCCCGGGGCCGCGCCCGGCACCGCCAGCGTCGACTCCGGCTCGAGGAAGGCGTGCTCGACGCGCTGGGTGGTGAAGGTCTCCCGCACGACGTGGGCGCTGGCGGCGAAGGCGGCGTCGACGTCGCCCCTCGTGTAGGCCGACCGGGAGAGGACGTTGCCCTCGAGCCCCCACACGGCGTGCTCGTCGCCGTCGGCCTCCAGGGCGGCGAAGGCGGTGGCGAACGGCGGGAGCGGGCGGTAGGTGACCTCGACCAGCTCGGCGGCCCGGCGGGCGGTCGGCCGGTCGACGGCCACCACGACGGCCAGGACGTCGCCCAGGTAGGACGTGCGGCCGCCCTCGGGGATCATCACCGGCCAGTCCTTGTGGATCAGCCCGACCCGCAGCTCGCCGGGGATGTCGGCCGCGGTGAGCACGGCCTCGACGCCGGCGACCGCCTCCGCCCGCGACGTGTCGATGCGGACCACGTCGGCCCGGGCGTGGTCGGCCAGGTGCAGGGCGGCGTGGAGCAGGCCGTTGACACGGATGTCGTCGATGAAGCCCTTGTCGCCCAGGGCGAGCTCCTCGCCCTGGTAGCGGACGCCGCGCTCGCCCACCCCGGTGGGCAGGGCCACCGGGGTCTCGGTGCCGGCGGCGAGGGCCTCGACCGCGTCGAGGATCTTGGTGTAGCCGGTGCAGCGGCAGAGGTGGCCGCCCAGGTGGCGGGCGGCGGTGTCGCGGTCGAGCCCACTGCCCTTCTTGTCGAGCAGGGCCTTGAGCCGCACCACGATGCCGGGCGTGCAGAACCCGCACTGGAGGGCGCCGGTGGCGGCGAAGGCGGAGGCGAACCGGGCCCGCTCGGCCTCGTCGATGCCCTCGAGCGTCGTGACCTCCTTGCCCGCCGCCCGCTCGAGCCCGATCTGGCACGCCACCACGGCCTTGCCGTCGAGCAGCACCGTGCAGCACCCGCACTGGCCCGACGGCGAGCAGCCGTCCTTGGGGCTCAGCACGCCCAGCTCGTCGCGCAGCGCGGCCAGCAGGTGGGGTTGACCGTCGCCGACCACGACGGGCTCGCCGTTGACGGTGAAGGCGTGGGCGGTCACCCGACCACGTTCACGCGCCTTCAACAGTCTGTCAATGCGCTCACCGTTGCGGGCGTGTGAAGATGCGCCGGTGACACGCGAGATCCTGGCCAACCCGGGGCGGGGGCCGTTGCCGGCCGGCGGGAGCGACGGGCCCACGCCCCGCGACTTCCACCGGCGGCTCCCGGGCTACGAGCCGACGCCGCTGGTCGACGCCGCCCCGCTCGCCGCCGATCTCGGGCTGGGCCGGCTGTGGGTGAAGGACGAGGCCTGGCGGCTGGGGTTGCCGGCGTTCAAGATGCTCGGGGCCTCGTGGGCGTCGTACCGGTCGTTGGTGTCGCGCCTCGGCGCCGAGCCGGAGTGGGCGTCGGTGGACGAGCTGGCCACCGCCGTGGCCGCCCTCGGGCCGCTGACCCTGGTGGCCGCCACCGACGGCAACCACGGCCGGGCCGTGGCGCGCACCGCCCGGCTCCTGGGCCTGGGGGCGCACATCCTGGTGCCGGCGGGGACGGCCGACGCCCGGATCGACGCCATCGCCTCCGAGGGGGCCCGGGTCGACGTGGTCGACGGCACCTACGACGACGCCATCGTCGCCTCCGCCGCCCTGGCCGCGGACGATGCCCTGGTGGTCTCGGACACCTCCTGGCCCGGCTACGCCGAGGTCCCGCAGTGGGTGATCGACGGCTACGCCACGATCTTCGCCGAGGTCGACGAGCAGCTGGCCGCCCGTGACGCCCCGGCGCCGGACGTGGTGGTGGCTCAGATGGGCGTCGGTGCGCTGGCCGCCGCCACCGTCGGCCACGTGCGGGCGGCGCCGGGCGGCGGGCCCACCGTGGTGGTGGTCGAGCCGCTCAGCGCGGCGTGCGGGCTGCGCTCGGCCGAGGCCGGCCAGGTCGTGGAGGTGCCCGGGCCCCACCGATCGATCATGGCCGGGCTCAACTGCGGGACCGTGTCCGAGCTGGCCTGGCCCACGGTCGTGGCCGGCACCGACTGGTTCGTCGCCATCTCCGACCAGGCCGCGGAGCAGGCCATGCGCGACCTCGCCACCGTGGGGGTCACCTCGGGCGAGACCGGTGCCGCCGGGCTCGCCGGTCTCCGCGAGCTGGTGGCGTCGGGCCAGACCGACATCGGCCCCGACAGCACCGTCCTCGTGCTCAACACCGAGGGCCCCACCGACCCCGCCGCCTACGAGCGGATCACCGGCATCGCCGTCGAGGGCCGCTGACCGACTCGCCGGGTGGGGGGTGCGACGGGCCAGGATGTCGCCGTGACGGTGGTCGACGCCCATGTGCACCTCCTGCCCGGCCGCTTGGGCGAGAAGGTCAGGGAGTTCTTCCTCCAGGGCTTCCGGCCCGAGGAGCTCGCCTACCCGACCGACCACGGCGTGATCCTCGAGCGGCTGGCCGCCGAGGGCGTCGACGAGGTCTGGCACCTCCCCTACGTCCACAAGCCCGGCCTGGCCACCGGGGTCAACGAGGCCTCGGCGGCCACGGCCGCGGCGGCCGCCACCGGTCCCGTCCGGGTCGTGGGCGGCGCCACGGTCCACCCGGCCGACGAGGACCCGCTCGCGGTGGTGCGCACCGCCGTCGAGGACCTCGGTGCCCGCGTCCTGAAGCTCCACTGCAGCGTGGGCGACCACGACGCCGACCACCCCCGGCTCGACCCGGTGTGGGACTACGTCTCGACCGTCCGCCTGCCGGTGGTGGTGCACGTCGGCCACGCCGTCAGCGGCCAGACCGAGGGCGCCGAGCTGGCCCCCGTGGCGCGGGTCGCGGCGCGCCACCCCGAGGCCCGGATCGTCCTGGCCCACTGCGCCATGCCCGCCGTCGCCGCGGCCGTCGACCTGATGGACGCCCATCCGCACGTGCACGCCGACCTCACCCCGGTCGTCCGCAACCCGGTGGTGGTGCCGGCCGAGGTGGCCGAGCGGTTGGCCGACCGCCTCCTGCTCGGCTCCGACGCCCCCAACACGCCGATCCCGTCGGCCGCCACCCGCGCGGCGATCGGGGCCCTCGGTCTCTCCCCCGCCGCCGAGGCGGCCATCATCGGCGGCACCGCCCGCCGGCTCCAGGACGCCATCCTCACCTGACCCACCGGCGGGCCCGAGACCGGCGGGCCCGGCCCGGTCAGAACCGCCCGGTGACGGTGAGGCCACCGATCACCAGGGCCGCGACCAGCAGCAACCACCTGACCTCGCGCCACCGGCTCTGCACCGTGAACGTGGCCGCGACCATGGCGAAGACCATCGTGACGGCGATGACCACTGGGGTGCCGTAGACGACGGCCAGGAACTCGACCCCGTCCCGATGGCTCAGGCTGCACCCGAAGCCGATCCCCTCGCACTCGTCGGCGGGACGGGTGTCGGACAGCTCTGCGGTGACCTGGTGGAGCCCGGCGAAGAAGATCCCCGCGGGTGACCCGAGGGCGAGGACCCACGCCAGGACCAGCTGCCACCAGCGGAGGCCCGGCGGCGAGACGTCCGGTGGGTCCTCGTCGCCCGCGTCTCCCCGTTGCTCGGCCATGCCGCCCACCATGGGCGACCTGGCTCCCGGGCGGGACCCGGCGATGCCCCCAGCACCCGCTGGGGCCACGCCGGGCGGCGATCAGGTGAGCGAGGCCTCGTAGATGGCCTGGACCGTCGAGTCGAGGGTGGCGTCGAACTCCTCGTCGGACTGCTGGGCCGACAGGCCCTCGGTGAGCGCCCGGCTGAAGCTGGCGATGACCCCGGGGTTGCGGGCCAGGCGAGCGTTGGCCTCCTCGCGGCTGTAGCCACCGGAGAGGGCCACGACCCGGACCACGTTCGGATGCTCGACCAGGGCCTGGTAGAAGCCGTCGGTCTCCGGGAGGGTGAGCTTGAGCATCACCAGCTGGTCGTCGGCCAGGGCGTCGAGCTGGGCCCGGATGGCCGCCTCGAGCAGGACCTCGGCCTCGGCCTTCTCGGGGCTGTTGATGTCGACCTCGGGCTCGATGATCGGCACCAGCCCGGCGGCGACGATCTGGCGGCCGATCTCGAACTGCTGGTCGACCACGGCGTCGACGCCGGCCTCGTTCGCCAGCTTGATCACCGAGCGCATCTTGGTGCCGAACATGCCCTTGGCCACGGCGCGGGCCAGCAGGTCGTCGAGGCCGTCGATCGGCTTCATCACCTGGACGCCGTCGGCCTCGTCGGCCAGGCCCTTGTCGACCTTCAGGAAGGGGACGACGCCCTTGCGGTCCCAGAGGTAGTCGCCGGTGTCGACCCCGTCGACCTGCCGGTCCATGGTCATCTCGAACAGGATCGCCCCGACCACCCGGTCGCCGTTGAAGCTGGGGCTGGTCACGATGCGCGAGCGCATCTCGTGGATGCGGTCGAACATCTCGGCCTCGCCGTCGTAGGCGTCCTCCTCGACGCCGTACAGCTTGAGGGCCTTGGGCGTGCTGCCGCCGCTCTGGTCGAGGGCGGCGACGAAGCCCTTCCCCTGCCGGACCTTCTCGAGCTGCTCGCTGTTCATGCTGCGGGTTCGTCCTCACCTTGGTGTCGGTCGGTCCCTCATCTTGGCCGACGGCACGCCGGAGGATGGAACCCGCGGTCACGACGTCTCCAGCAGGGGCTGGGCCCGCTCCAGGGTGCGTTTGACCGCGGCCTCGACCCGCACCGCCTGGCGCACCGGCAGCACCGCGTCGGCCAGCACCTCGGTCCGGCTGGCGGTCGCGGTGCCGGCCTTGAAGAACCGCCGCCGCACCCGCCCGGTGACCACCACCTCGGCCCCCGGCGGCAGCTGGGCCGCCCGGCGGGGTGCATCGGGCCAGGCCACGGGCACGGACTCGGCCGGCCCCTCGGGGGGCCGGGTGGTGACCTCGAAGGTCACCAGGGTGTCGCCGGACGGGAGGGTCCGGCTGGACGGGGCGCTGGACAGGCGGCCCCGCAGGATCACGACGTTCATGACGTCACCTCGCACGCAGAGGGATGGCTCGGGTGGAGGGGGAAGTGCCGGAGGCCGCCAGGTGACTCCGTGGATCAGACCTTACCGGAGGGGTGTGACAGCGAAGCCGGGCGCGGTCAGCTCAGGGCGGAGAGACGGCGGCGCACGTCGGCGAAGTCGGCGTCGACGCCGGCGATCCAGGCGAACAGCTCGCGCGCTCGGCTCACGTCGCCGGCCCGCTCGCGCAGGTCGGCGAGGGCGTAGGCCGTGCGGAGGTGGTGCTCGCGGGCCTTCTTGCCCCGCGGCGCCGACTCGAGCAACCGGATGGCGTCGGACAGCCGGTCGCGGTCGGCCAGCGACCCGGCGGCCACGATCCGCCCCTCGGCCACCAGCTCGGCGCTCGGCGACGCCTCCCGCAGCTCCTCCCACAGCTCCTCAGCGGCGGTGTGACGCCCGAGCGCCCGGTAGCAGTCGGCCAGGACCGGGTTCTGCTCGACCGAGCCGGTGAGGTCCCGGAAGGCCTCCAGCTCAGTGGCGGCGGGGCGGTACTTGCCCAGCTGGTACAGCGTCAGGCCCAGCAGCTCGCGGACCGATGCCGCCGCCGGCGCCTCCTCGGCGATGGGCTTGAGGATCCGGCGGGCGTCGTCGAGCCGCTCGTTGCCGAACGCCCGCGCCGCCTCGCCCACCCGGTCGGTGAACCGCTTGGCCTTGGCCGGGGTCAGGGCCCGGCTCAGCTCAGCGCGGACCAGGTCGGTGTCGATCGGCGCCGGCTTCTCCCGCCGTCGTCCCGAGCTCTCCGGGGCCGGAGCGTCCTCCCGGATCCACACCTCGGGCTCGTACGGCGGCGGGGGCGACAGATCGGGCTCGTGCCCACGGGTGCGGTCGTCGCTCCGCGCCCCCGACGGGCGCCGGTCGTCGCGACGGGGACGATCGTCCGAGCGGCCCCGGGGCGGACGGTCGGCACCGTCGCGGTTCCACTGCTCGCGCCGCACGGGCCGGCCATCGGCGCCGAGACGGCGGGGGTTGCCCCGGTCGTCGCGTCCCGAGCCGCCCCGCACGTCGTCACCCATCCGTCCCGCACCGCGCCGGGCCACGCCGCCCCAGCCCTTCCGGGCCCCCGCCTTGCGGGCGGTCTCGGCCGCGCTCTCGGGACGCTCCGGACGATCCGCACCGGGTCGCCGAGCGCCCCCGGACCGGGGACCGCCCGAGCGGGGACCACCGGACCGGGGACCACCGGATCGAGGACCGCCGGAGCGGGGACCGCCGGATCGAGGACCGCCGGAGCGAGGGCCACGATCGTCGGACCGAGGGCCGCCCGACCGACCGGCACCCCGAGGGCCGGAGGGCCGACCGGGACCACGGCGGCCCGCGCCCGCACCGGGTCGCTCGTCGTCTCGGTCGTCGTCCGGTCTGGCCACCGAGCAACACTACCGAGCCCGTCGACCAGAACCGAATGGCCGAAAACGAGAAAGACCCCCGCCCGAAGGCGGGGGTCTTTCAGAGAAATCCGGCGGCGACCTACTCTCCCAGGGGATCTATCCCCAAGTACCATCGGCGCTGGAAGGCTTAACTGCCGTGTTCGGAATGGGAACGGGTGTGACCCTTCCGCCATCGCCACCGAAATCTTTGGTGTTGTCAAAGGCGCAGACCCCTCGCGGGGTCGCTGCTCTTTGAGCACTCCATAGCGAGCACAAACATCTTCGTCAATCCAAGCCCTCGGCCGATTAGTACCGGTCGGCTGAACATGTTGCCATGCGTACACCTCCGGCCTATCAACGTGGTGGTCTATCACGGGCCTTACCTGGTTAACCCAGTGGGAAACCTCATCTTGGAACGAGCTTCGCACTTAGATGCCTTCAGCGCTTATCCCTTCCGTAGGTCGCTAACCAGCCGTGCCCTTGGCAGGACAACTGGCACACGAGAGCTACGTCCGTCCCGGTCCTCTCGTACTAGGGACAGCCTTCCTCAAGTTTCCTCCGGCTGCAGAGGATAGGGACCGAACTGTCTCACGACGTTCTAAACCCAGCTCGCGTACCGCTTTAATGGGCGAACAGCCCAACCCTTGGGACCTGCTTCAGCCCCAGGATGCGATGAGCCGACATCGAGGTGCCAAA